>NZ_RAWQ01000207.1:0-19300 GCF_003668965.1 Corallococcus sp. AB030 | reverse complement strand
GGCCTCGAAGGCTTCCGCGATGCGCGCCCACTCCGGCTTCTCCACCTGCTTCGCCATGCCCGGAAGCGTCCGCCGCGAACCGCTCCCCCGGCAATCCCTCACGGCACATCGTTGGCCGGACGGTTACGCTGGCGCAGCAGGGCGGGCGGCGTGTCGGGGAGCGCGTGGAGATCGACCATCGCAGCGTGCTGTGACGCCGCGCCGTGCAGCTGATGCACGACGAGTTGGTGACGTCCCAGCAGCCCTAGCATCGCGACGTCGATGAGGTTGGGCTCGGACTCCACCGCCTGGCAGCCCCAGACGCAGGCCGCCAGGTCCTCCGCAACCGACTGCGGGTCACTGCCATAGAGGAGCGGCACTTCGGCCACGCGGGAAGCCAGTTCGGAGAGGAGGCCCGAAATCATCGTCAGGCTCATGGCCACACCAGGTCGATGTGAAGAAGCGGGTCTGCGGGCATTTCCACCTTCGCGGTTCGTGCTGCGCGGAAGGCCTCGCCCAACACGCCGATGTCCGGGGCCGCGCGCGCATGGCCGGCCAGCCAGTAGCGGCTCTCCGTCTCCGCAAGCAGGTGGCGCTGCACTCAGCTGGCGAGCATCGGCATCTGCTCCTCAACGTTGGAGCGTGGCAGCTTCGCGCTGCGCGCCAGCACCACACTGAGGAAGCCATGGATGGCACTCGCGCGGACGGCGCGCGCGTAGGCGAGCTGCTTGTCGCTGACGGCCTTGAGGGGCGGCACCTCCAGCCCGTCCACGGTGAGGACCACGTGCGGAAGGACGACGTGCACGCGGCCCGCCTCGAGCTGGTCCGCGAGCGCATCAGCCGCATCACGCCGCATCACGCCGCTGGGCCGCGCGTGCGGCCCGGGCCGAGGTGATGCCGAATCGCTCTTCCAGTACCTGGAGCTTGGGCCCCGTCGTGCGTGGTACCTCGTCGTCCACCCCGAGGACGGTGGCGCGGAGGGCACCATCCTCTTCCGTCACCTCGACATAGGCGTCCCGAGCACGCCGGGCACTCGCCGCACTTCGCACGCGATACAGTCCCGGCGTCGTCACCCACACCGTGGCCGTGCCGCTGCCCTGGCGGCTGAGGTCCGCCGCCCCACGCAACCATCGCACACGCCACTCAGCACCTGCGGGCTGGATCTCAGCGACGCCGCCCCGCCGCTCGTGAACGAAGACCTCCACCCTCAGCTCCCGCCGACCGTCGGGCTCTTGCTCCACATCCTGCCTCAGCCGCATTCTCATGGAGGGCCTCCTCCGACAGCAGTAGGCGTCGGGCGCACGGGCGGGGCAATACCCCGAGGGGAGTAGGCGTCGGCGGTGAACGTGGTGGGCGCAAGGCAAGACGACCACGGTTCCCGACGCGCACCTATTGGCCGCCCTTCGTGCAGATAGGCGACGTGACGAGTTATCGGGCTACGGGATCTCCGCCGTCATCCTCGATCTCGGAGATGCCTCTCCTAGAGGCAAATGCTCTCATAGCGGCCGAAAGCGGGCGTTCGAGCTGGAAGGCGCCGAATCGAGCGATGAAGCTCTGCCAATGCCGAGTCAAAATGCCACGTCGCCTGTAAGGTGGAGCGAGCCACATCCATTGCAGTGCCCAGGCAGGTGAAGAATTCTGCGCTTCGCGCCAGCGAAAAGCACATGCTCCCGCGATAGTCGACCCATCTTCCGAGGCAAATAGAAAACCAACGCACCGGTCAGGTCCGTCCTTCTCCTCAACGTCCCACTGTGCAAAATCGAAGTGAAGCTCTCGCGCAAAATGGAGAGCTCGGTCGTACATGGCTTGTCGGAGCCAGAGCGGAGATTCTGAATCCACCTGAACAACTCCGGTGGCCGTGCTCAACGCTGAAAACTTTGGATTGGGCCCAGGCCGCACCACTGCCATCCACTTATTGTGGTACCGCCGATGCAAAATACCGGCGTCGCGGTCGCCCTTCGAATAGGTTTGTTTACACTCGGGACATTTATAGTCGAACGGCTTGGGCTTCCGTGACGCGCGATGCCTAGCCCCTCTCGCACGGAGGGACACACACCGTCCCTCGGAATTCAGCCGCACTTCCAGTCGATAGCCGTGGAACGTAGTCAAAACCTCGTCCCTAACCGGCGAGCCACCATCTTGAGCATCGAGAATCACCTCGCTGCGCCCGCGCTGCGTCTCGTACAGATGAACGAACATTTCTGAGTCAGTCAGGTATCGCTTAGCGTTGAGCTGCGGCTTTACGCGTGCGACCAACTCCGCAGGCTCGACAGCGAAGCCCAATTTTTCAAGCCAGATAAGGAGCCCGGCAACATCGCGGACGTGAATCGACTCGCTTCCGGAAAAGTCCGCCTGAGTCTTGCGGCGCGGCGGAGAGAAGGTGTAGCGGACGGGAAGCTCCAACGTGCGAGCGAGGGTAAAGCAATCGATGCCGCAATGAGCCAACCGCGGCTCCATGTCGAATACCAAGTCGTTGAGTTGGAATCGATGCATCCACTCTGCGTCGAACATGGCGGCAACGCGGTGCTCCGTGACCACAACACTTGACGCGTTCCTGTGAGGAAGTTTGTGAGCCTCCCAAAGCTGATTGAGAAGCCCATCGCTAATCATCATGGCAACCTGCTCCGTTCTTCACCGCCACTACGAAGCGGTCCAACCGGTGAGATGAGCACTCCCTGCTGGCGTGCCATGGCTTCCTCTCGTCTGCTAACGATTCCATTGCGACAGTCACGATGCGCCATCAACTCGGCTTGACACCGATTCAACATCCGACTGAATCGTGGCAAGCAGGTCCCTAAGCACACCAATCCCCTCCATCTGCTCAAGCAAGCGATCAGGCAAGTCCAGCGCCGACTTCTCGTACAGGCCAACGAGTGACCTCGGTGGCGTGGCTTCCGGGCAAGTCCTCAAAAGATGCACCAGCGTTTGTCCAGCGAGGGCCCGTATCCGCAGCACTGACTCCGCCGCTTTTGACCAACCATTTCCGTCACGACTACGACCGAATGGAGCCCGCACACACCTCAACGCCCTCGCAACAACACGATCAAACGACTCAATAAAATCCAACTGAGCCTTACTAGAGGCGCGGGCAAACACCACCGAGCACACCTTCATCAAGCCCCAAACGCCATCCGCCCGAACATACGGTCTCTCGCGACCACTCGCTCGATCCAACTCCTGGAAGGGGTCTAGCATTGACAGCAGCACACCTCCCCACAACCTAAGGCATACATCACTGGTGATTTTACTCTGCCGCTCAAGAGGAAGAAGCAACTCCGAATCCACCACCTCTGCAATCGCCCCAATCGCCGACCCACCAATCCGGCGGACCAGTCGCTCAATCTCAGCCTCCTCCATGGATGAATCCCAGCATTGCTGAAGTGCCCCAACCAGCTCTGGCCTGACAGAGGGAAACGCCCAGCTAATTCCTCGGTGCTGACTACCTGCCTTAACAATCCAACCTGCCAACACCGCTCGCTGCTCTTTGAGATCGAGAAATGAAATCTGCCGAAGAGCTTCACCAAGGGACAGATTGCCCGAGGCGAGACCGATTTCAGTCATTTCAACAACCAACGCTCGAACAACAGCAGCACCACTCTGAAAGAGTGCGACCGGGGCTCGCCCCGCCGGGAATAGCTTCTCGAAAAGGGCGTTCAACAGCACGCCAATTACCGCGAACAATGCCGCCGACTCGCCGTCGATATCACTCGATGACTCAGGAGGAAGCTGCTGAATCAGCCCCTCCAGCGCCGCCGAAACCGACTCCAACGAGATGTGCGCAAGCCCTTCGGCGGCATATTCTATGCCGTAGCATTGACGCCCCACATGAGGCATGCGGAGATGTCGCAAGCCATCAACAAGGCTCACAAACTCACCACGCACAGTCCCCGGAACACCAAGAAGCCAGCCGTCCAAACGAACGCCTTGCGTCCCTGCCGGCGGCGGGCGTTCTGACGCAGCCAGCAGGAATGATTTGAGGCGCATCTCTATGCCCCCAAGAGAGCTACGCATCAGGGCCTGCAGTATTTCATCAGAGTCAGAAGTCCGCCAAAGCCAAGCCGCGAATGCCACCCAGGCGAGAGCAAAGCCCTCTCTATCGAGTGCTGGACTCTCAAGGACGGCGGCATATCGAGGGAGCTTTTCAAGGATGACGTCCGGCGTGTCGAAGTGATGGCTCGGCGGGCGCCCGGTCACCATCCCCCGCATCGAGAGCGAGTCAAAAAGAACACTCTCCGACATGGACAGCAGATCAGGCTCCCCCAGAAGGCTCGCAAAAAATGGAGCTACTTCGACATGACTTAGCGGATAGGGCTCACTCACAGATGCAAGCCTGCTGCTATCAAACAAGGCAATGCACTCCGCATTACTCGCACTTAGGCTTCGAGTCTCCTCTAGTGAATGCACGTAATCCCCCACTGCCGGGAGCAGGTCTTCTGGTATTGGAGTAATCAACAGCGGGGAGTGCACAGTTGCGCCCTGAATAGAGTTCGACAAATGGAATCCGGAGCGCAGATGCCCAGACGAATCAGCCAGAAGAAGATAGCGGTCGTGGAAGATCTCCTTTTGGCCGCCTCCTTTACGCCGAAGGTCCTTTATTGAGAGTCGAACTCGCCGAAGCAAAAGCTCAAGCTCTTCACACGCACGCAAAATCTCGGTGGCTCGTCGCGGCTCCCGTGTCGCTGCGTTTAGCGATTCATCCGGGTCGTCCTTAGACTTCAACTGCGACTGCGTCAGGACGGTCAGAGTCACATGAGGCTGCGCGGCCCGGATAAGCAATTCCAGGCCTCTCGCTCCGAAGTAAGGGTCGATAAGAACCAAGCTCCCCTCGCTAGAAGACGACAGCAGTTTCCGAAACCATTCGAAGAAGCTCAAGAGTCCGGGCCCATCGTCACCCCATCCTTTAGGGAAGAACCCTCCGGCAGAACGTTGCGGAAACAACCTGCGGGCCTCTTTACGCATAGCCCTGTCTGCCTTCAGCCAACTTGCGCCAACGGAGACATTCACGGGCACACTATCCTTGGCTGGACTGACAATTTGCATCTGCTTCACACGAGATCCAGCGCGGCTCTTGCGCTCTCTGTCCAGCCACTCTGACCGAAGATCTACCTCTAGACTCGAGAGGGTCCCGAGCATGGACACACTCTCAATGTAGAGATGTCCGTCCTCGTACCAAAAGCGCCAATCTTCTTCTGGAGCATCTCGCTTCCACACCGTCACCAGCACGAAGTTGGCCGATGCTGGAGCTGGGAACACCAGCGAAACAGGTGCCCCTCCGACGACTTCCCTGCATGTATCGGAGGCAATGACGTCGCCGACGATGATCCGGCATCGAACAAGAAAGTTGGTTTCGACAGCACTAGGGCCGAGGTCCAGCTCGACACAAGCCGCATCCCGCCGCAGGCGATAGTGGACCCTGGGGTCGTCGTAAGACCCTGCCGCTGGAAATGTAAAGATGTCAATGTTTCCGAACCGACCACTATCTAAACTGGTGAAGCGAAGGCCCGTTCCTCTCGAAAGATACTCGAGAATACTACGGAGCAGATGGTCGGCATCAGGAAGGTCTTTTCCGTCCTGACCGCGTATGACAGATAACTTGTCCACCAAGAATACCGACGCGCAGCGGGCAGGCGCATCCGCCATTGGGCTGGAGAGCCCCTGAAGCCAAGGCGCACTTAGCGTCAGTGCCTGGGATGCAGGCTGGATGTACGGTGGTAGCACTTCATATCTACCGGAGACATCCTCTCTAGATTGACCAAGCCTAAGCGAAGCTCCTAAACTTGGCGCAGGCAGACACAATATGTCACACGCGTCCTTCAACGTCGCACCGTCGCATAGCAACCCCACCAGGCTGATCGCATCCCTCATCTTGAGATTCAGCGTCAGCGAGCGCGGCGTTCCTCGGGTCTTGCTCTCTGCCAGCCGGATACGATCTGCATCATTGCTCGTCTTTAGCCACTTCTCTGGGGATGGCGTCGACGTCGCGGGGATGGCCCAACCGTACAAGAGGCGCGACTCGACGCCCGTTTCGCGCTCCAACTCAATCAGCCAGAGAGTCAACGTGTACGGCGAATCTGGCGACCCCATTTCCGGGTCGGATATGAGACCACTCAATACTGACTCTTGCATCCTTCACCCATCCTTGCCATGCAGTGCCGATACATAGAACCACCTACAAGGCATGTGACCGGCTGGAAGAAACGACTGGTACGTGGGAAGCGAAACAGACTGTTCTTCTTGGGGGTGCTAAGCCGTTCGGTGGCCTGATGAAGGAACGGACCGCATCGGTGCTTGTCCAGTGATCGGTCGAGGCATCATGTGCGTTCCGCGGAGCATCTCGGCAGCGTTACGACGCGAGCACGCACGACATGCCCCGTCACATTTCTGCCTAGGGCAACAATGCGGAGGGAACACTACGTACGACTCCAGATGATTTTCAGGTTCCCGCCGGCTCCTTCGCGCCCTTCTTTTTCGAGCGAGAGTAGGCCGTCTGAGCCCCCACGGCCGCCAGAACCAGTGGCGCACCAGTGCAGACAACGGCACCAGCCGCCATGCCGCCACCAACAACCTTGCCGACGCTCTTGAGCCCGCTACTCACCAGAGCTGCGCCCCTGCCTCGGCCAAGGAAAGCAACCAGAGCCGCGGTGCCGAGCACGCCGAGCAAGAGGGTCAGCCAGCCGGTGCTGCGCGCTTCCGCGCGGGCTTGGCGCTCGACGGCCGGCGCAAAGGGGGCGTCCTTGTAGGCCAGGAAAAGCGTCGTCAGGGACACCGCCCCAACCGCTGCTCCGGTGACGGCCACTCCAGCAAGCGGGCCACCACCAATGAGGCTGCCGGCGGCACTCAGGGCCGTCATCGTCCTCGCGGCGCCAGCGAACTTCAGCGCGGCACCACCCGCAAGAAAGGTCGCAGCCATTTTCGCGGCAAGCGGAGTGCCGACGATGGCGAGGACCTCACGCACTTGAGTGCTGAACGGCACTCCAACCTTCGCCAGCGTTGCAAGGTGCTCGCAGTTGTGCAGGACGAGATTGTAGCGGGCCTCGCCCAGGAGATTGTGGGCGCGCATTACGACTTCAATCGAGGGGAGGCACGTGCCATAGGGCACGACCTCGATGGGATGACCATCCGCGAACTCTTCGAGGGTGCCCAACCGAACCCGAGCGCTATCGGCATCCTTAGCGCGGTCTCCGGCATAGTGAACGACCTGGCCCTCGCCGACGTAAATACCGTGGTGCGTGTACACCCCTCGCGTGGAACGCAAATGGTCTCCAAGCTGGTACAGACTCGCTGCGACGATGGCGTTGACCTGCCCCGGCAGAAGGTCGCCGGCAGGCACGAGGGCACTCGTGCCGATCTGATTGTAAAGATTCATGGTTTTGACCCTTTCTTTCCTGGTTGCCCAGGGACCTTCAGTTGAGACTTCGTTGTCGAGGTTCGCCCGGCGACATCGATTTTACCGACTGGCCTCGTCGTTTCTGACAGCCCCTTCTTTTCCGAAGCCTTTGTGCTCGTTACGTCTGCTGCGGAGCTGATGTTGGTGCTTTGAGGTGTACCAGCTACCTTCCTTGCTTCTGACAGAGCCCTTTTCAGCGGGTTTGATTCGGTCGGGGCGGTTCGTACCAAGCTCGCTTTCGCCAAAAGAGGTGTACCAGCCGTCTTGCCCGTTTCTGACAGGGCCCTCGTAGATGGGAATGCGAACCTCGGTGTGCCCGTCGCCAGGCCCAGCTTTGCCGACGGAAGCCCCCCAGCTTTCTGCGGCATCGCGGCCATCGCCCCAGGTGCTGACTCCGCTGCATTCGCGGCGAGGCCAGCCACGGCCCCCAACACGAGTCCGGTGACCACGGAGCTGCTGCTACGCCCGACCAGAAGCCCAATGAGTCCACCAACAGCGGCTGCTCCGAGCATTGCATCCACATCAGGCGCTTCAGCCGAAGTCTCAGTACGTGCCCGGGCAACGGGAGTGCGGCGTTGCTCTAGCCGTGCTTCAAGGTGCGTTCCAAAGTCCTGGATGTAGAGAAGTTGCTCGCCGCCGTAGTCGAGGCGGTAGTCGGCTCTCTGGCCTACGGGAACCCCCTGTGTGGGCACCAGCCCTCCATCTTTGGGGTGCTGGGTAAGGGAGCGCCGCAGCCGCAGTTTCGAACCAGGCGGCTGGCTGGACAGCAGTTTCGCCACGGCGAGCCAAGTTAGCGGCTTCATTCTTCGTCCTCCGTCGGAAGCTGCGGAAAGGCAAGGTCGATGATGGCCTTTGACTTTCGCTTGGGCCATTTGCCATCAGCGATGCTGACCTTGATTCGCTTGATTCGTTGGTCGAGCGTGTTCCGTTTCGTGCCGCCGAGCACAATGGAGTGCTGTTCCTGCAAGGTCTCGATGGTGACATATTGCTCATCAAGCAGACCTAGGCCCGCTGCGGCATTGCGAATAAGGAGTGCGTCGGGCGTATTCATCTCCTGCAGGCGCCGTTCAAGAATCTTCCTCTGTTGAGCATCGACAACCATGTCGGTGCTCCATGTGAGTATTTTTTGCTGTAAAATTTCGCCCCCGACCATGAGGTCTCTCATCGCAGCAGCAAGCATGATGTTGAGCGGTCGAACCTCCATGGCCTGCTCAGCCGGGAGCTGGAGCCACAGCGTCAGCTTCTCCTGGGCGAGTTCATCGAGGTGACGACGCTCAACGCCAAGCGCAGCAAGCTGTCCTCGCTCTGCGTACTCCGCGAAGAACAGGCTTGCACAGAGAAGCTCAAATAGAGCGAAGCACGCGAGAGAGCGCTCTCCAGCCGCGAGAGTCGAATCGGTCGCCATCCTTCCGAGGTGCGTTTGAAGCTCGTCGCTAGAGGACGCACCGGCGGCCATGGCCTGCTCGGCCCAGCCCTGGAGTTCCTTTGGAAGCTCCAGCGTGAACATGTCACGCAGGCCCACATGAATGCGGAAGAGGTTTGGAAAGTTCTGCTCGTCCCCCACGGCCTCACACAGGCGGATTCCGCGGACCTCTGCCTCGTAGGCCTCCAGCCCGATCTTGGCTGCGGCTAGCTTGAACTCCTGGAGGCCCTGTTGAAGGTCTGCTCCCGGCGGCAAGTGCTGCTGGATGGCACTCTGGAAGCCGGAGGCCTCAAGGTGGCGCCAGAAGGTGCCAAGGAGTGAGTTGTCGTGGTCCATACGGCGACCGTAGCCCCCGACCTGTTCGAATCTGACAGGGGCACCGCCGCCCCTCGTTTTTCTGATGGGTGGCCGTCCCGCTAACGTCAGGGACGCCTAACCATCTGAAATTCGGCCGCTACGCGACGCGTCAGCTTCGTCACGCCGCAGAACTGCGCGTGCGGCACGGATGGAGGTGATGCCGAATCGACCTTCCAGGACCCGGCGCACGGCCACGTCGTGCGCGGTACCTCCGCATTCAGGGCCGCCTGGAACACGGGCCCCGTCGCGCGCGGCACCTCGTCCCCCATCGTTCCCCGAGGACGGCAGCATCGAGGGCACCAGGCCTCGTCCGAAACCTCGACATAGGTGTCCCGGGCAGGCCAGGCACTCGCGACATTCCGCCCACGGGACAGCCCCGACGCCGACATCCGTGCCGTGGCCCTGCCGTTGTCGCCCTGGAGATTGAGGTCCGCCGGCACACGCAGCCACCGCACGCGCCACTCAGCGCCCGCGAGCGGGAAGCTCGGCGACGCCGCCCCGCCGCGCGTGGACGAAGACCTTTACCGCCAGCTCCCGTCGGCAGTCGGCCTCCTGCTCCACTTACTGCGTCAGCCGCACCCGCATGCAGTGCGCCTCCGGCAGCAGTAGGCGTCGGGCGCGCGGCCAGCGGCAATACCCCGAGGGAGGTAGGCGGCAGCAGTGAACGAAGTGGACCCTGACCCAGGGGCTCCGCCGCCACGCCGTTGCCCAGCGGATGGGCCATGGAGGTCTCTTCGTGCATAGGATTCAGCCGAGGCTCTTGAGCGCGGAGCCTCCAGGTCGAAGGCCTCCCTGCCCGGCCTTGAGTATCGGCAGCCGCACCACTGCCTGTGGGCTCGTTCCGCGCTGCTCGGAAGGTCCGGAAAGGACCAACACAGCAGGGCTCCTCCGCGCTTGGCGGTTCAGTGCACAATAGGCAGTGGGAGTGACGAGACCTCGGTAAACGCAAGCGAACGGGTACGTGATGCCGAAAGTCGGGCGGAATGAGCAGTGTCCCTGTGGGAGTGGACGCAAGTACAAGTGGTGCTGCGGCGGACGCGCTGGCTCGCATGAAGCGGACCAGTTCGAGGAACAGAACGAGTCCTCCGCTTCGGCATACCTGACGCTAGCCGAAGTACTCGGGGAGCGAATTCCTCCGGACAGGATCCTTGAAGCCTTTCGAGGATTTGACCGCCGAGCAACCTTCATACGGATAGCAGAGTTCGCAGCGGCTCTAGTCAACAAGAGCAATCTCAACACCGAACTCTCACGCTTCACAAAATGGGCGTTGGATGCTCTCAGCCAGTCGCCCGACGAGTCTATGCAGAAGACGGCACAAGCCATTAGGGAGCGCGCACGTCCCGGCCGGTCCATCCTCCACGAAAAGGTTCTCTACCTTCTTCAGGCACTTGCGCTAAGCGAGGGTACGGAGACTGGACGCACGCCGTCCGATGCTGAGCTTGCTTGGTGGGCACTTGCGCTCAACGACTACGCTGGTGATTGGACGAAGAGCGGGGAACAGCTTACTGAAGAAGAGCGACTGGTCGCAGACCTCTGCCATGCACTTCGCTTCAACCGCAGTGGGGACCCTGTTCGAGAACTAGTGCGGGCCGAACTCATAATGGGGTGCGGCCCACCTAACCATCCCGGGCTCTCAACCCAACAAGAGTGGCGACAATTTCAGGAAGAGGCATTCGGTTGCTCGTTCACAGAATTCATGGATCGTAACCTCGGGCCCCTCGCACTCCATAGCCAGTTGTGGATGACGAAGGAGGGAGAGAGTCCCATCTTGAATCCTCAGCGGTGGGGTTCCAAAATGACTGATGGGGGAGCTGGGGGAGCGCTCTTTCTGAACTCGCTTGCCATCGATATCGCCGCCGCACGAACTGATCTCCAGGCACAGTCTGCCGCCAGTGGAGTGATCCGCTTCCCGCGGCAGTTCTATCGGTATCCTCTTGTGAAATTCGAGGAAGGGGTACTCGTGGCCGCATCTCCCTGGCTCGTCCAGCACCAACTTGCGTATGGCTATTGGGGCCGCTGCATGGCGGCGATGAAGGCACGTCGGGGCAGATTTACTGCTGAGACCTGGTTCGGGATATTCGGCGTGTTGTTTGAGCGCTACTGCCGACGTCTTGCGGAAGAAGCCGAACGGGAGCCAGCATTTCCGAACCAGGAGTTCCGGTTTATCCCCTCAAGCCTTGGCGGAGCCGATGAAATTGAGGATGTCGTCCTCGCTGGCGAGCGCGGCGTGGTGCTCTTCAGTTGTAAGGCGCGGCTGATGTTGGAGAAGGATGTTCGCGCTGCCGAATCCCGCGAGGCACTGGTGGATTGGCTCGACGACTTCTTTCTCTTCAAGGCGAACGCCGACCAGCGAGGAGGAGCTCTAAGGCTCCTCAATAAGAAGGTTGAGGCCATTCGTGCTGGAGCGCACGAACCCGTGCTGTCGCGTTCGTCCCGAATCTTTCCTGTGGTGCTGACCTATGACCGCGTGGGAGAGAGTCTCTATGTATCGCGCTGGCTGAATCGCAAGCTTCAGCAAGAAGGCCTTCTCCAGCAGGCTGGGGTAGAGGCTCCTCTTGTGCTCGATGTCTCAAGCTTTGAGGTCTTTCTGTCCGTGGTTGCGCACGGAGAAGACCCGATCACGCTCCTCGAGCGGTGCCTACAGGCAGACCCCAGTGTCTTGACGTTTCATCACACTATCCGCAGCCATGTAAATGCCCCCTCCAAGGAGCGGCTCCCACTCTTCCGACGAGCGCAAGACGCGCTGGTAGCGCGTATCAAGCAGCATTTTCGCAAGTAGCCATGTGCTCCCACTCCAGAACGTTTCACCATCCATCCGCGGCTGTGCCTACCCGAAACTCGGTCGCTGCGTCATGAGTGCGTCAAGGCCACATTCGGAAGTGCGTTAATGCGAGTGAGCGAGGCGCGCACGAGGGGCTTCGTCAGCTCGTGCTGTCTGCCGAGGCGACTTCTTCCCTGACACAGGGGGGAACGTCCGCCGCCGCTAAGGCCTGCCACCGCCGCGCTACCCTCGTACTGGTGGCCCGGCACGCCGCCAGTGGCCAGGCTTGCTAGGGTCCGGCCATGGGATACCGCCTCTACCTCTCTGCCCTGTGGCTGCTCGCTGTGACTGGGGCGCTCGCCTGCGGCAGCGTCTTGGTTGTCCAGCTCCACGATCACGTTGTGGTGAGGGAGGACAGGGCGTGTTTCGTTGCGTGGCGCGGGCCTGTCTCGCCGCCGCCCGAGGTGAAGGGGCGCGCTGCCGCCGACGAGGTTCCGCCCAAGGACATTGAGTGGGAGGAAGTTCCCGAGGAGGGGCTGTTGGCTCAACTCCAGGCCACTGAGAGAAAGGAGGACGAGGCCTGGAGGATGCTGGTCAAGTGCCACCTGTGGAGCCTTTCTGGGCGAGTCGCTGGCCTACGAGCCGCCGAGATAACGGCTCTGGCGTCCGAGCGCGCCTGGCTGGCCGACGACTTGGACTTCTCCTTTGACTGGCTCGTCGCCGCCGCATCGCTGCTAGCGTTCCTTCCCGCCATCCTTCTTTCGCTGGTGCGGCGCTGGTGGCGCTGGGTGCGCGCGGGGGCCGCCTCGTAGGCGCCATCAGTCCAGGTCCAGAGGCTCTCCCGTCTCGCGCAGGTAGGCGTCCTTCAGGTCCCTGGGGCAGCTTCTCTGGCGGGCCAAGCCGGCCGCCGTGGGCCACGAGGTCACATGGACTGGGCTTCGGCCCTGTGCCTGCGCACACCTCGAAGACATGCGACTTTCACCCACCCCATGCTTCACCCGCAAGTCCACGCCCACCACCAGAACGCACTCTCTGTGAAGCGGCACCGAGAGGCTCAGCACCATGGACGGGAGGTCACCCACCATGTAGTTTGCGGACATTCAACCGGTCCCCGATTGAAGGGGGCCCCGAGCCCCTATTTGAAACCACTGGATATCACTCGGGTTTTCGGCCCTCAGAGAGTTTGAGTCCTCTCAGAGAATCGCCGAGAACGAGTTCGCGCAGGGCTTCAGTCGGGGAGCTACTTGAAGGGCCCTACCAACTGGTAGGGCCCTTTTTGTTTAACACGGGCCTCGCGATGACATCGCGGGGCCTTCGTGCTTAAGCCGCTGAATCCCAAGGGATTTTGGCTCGCGGTGCTGAAGAGGGCGCTCTCGACTCTCTACCCCGCAGAGCAAGAGACCCCCTCTTCTCCGCCACCAACTGGGCTCTCTGGAGTGCTCTTTCGCCCGTTTTGGGGAGAGAGAGGCCGAGAGTGGTTAACAAGTGCTGTTAACTTTTGGGGCGGTGGTTAACAATATTCCCCCGGTGACCCGCTCTTTCCGCTCTGAGGTTTCTGGGAAGGCGTCTCTCTGCTTTCTGGTTGCGTCTCTGACCTGCTTTGCTGGTCCCCAAGGGGGCGGCGCAAGGTCGGGAGAAGCCCTCCCAGTCAGCACTCAAAGTGAAGGCCCGTCGGAAGCCTCGGATCAGCAGCCTCCGCCACCGTTTCACGGGGGGTGTTTGCCTGCCACGCGAGGTGGACGGAACTCCGGTCCGGAGCGCCCCAAGAGCCTCCGAGAGCGCCAAGACTCCGCACAGTGGCCACCCTCCTGCGGGTTCGTGGTGCTTCGGCGGTCCCGCTGGTGCGTGGCGCATCCAACGCCTCTCAGTCCCAAGGCGCCCCGCGCCAGGCAACCCCGGAGGAAGGGCCTCCTCCGGGAAGCGTCGCGCTTACCAAAGTGGGCAGCGTAGAATCTCGAAATTGAGCGAGACAACCCACTGAAGTCTGATGGGTTTCCGCAGCGGTTCGATACCTGGCGGCAGGTGTGAGCGAACTCGACGAGCGAGTCTGGGACGAGCGTGGCGTGAAAGTGATTGCCCCACACCGCAGGGGCCGCAAGCGCAAGGCCCCCCAGGACGGGCGCGAGCCGCGGCGCTACGAGCGACACTGGAAGGTGGAACGCTACTTCGCCTGGCTCCGCTTCTTCCGGCGCCTCGTCACCCGCTACGAGGTGAAAGCCGAGAACTTCCTCGGGTTTCTCCACCTCGCCTGCGCTCTCATCCTCATGCGCCAATTCTGAGATCGGCTCTGCTGACGCAGAGCAACTCAAACATCACGCAGCGGCCACGAACACAGCACACCCCAATCGACTCCCTCTTGGTCGGACGCCCGAAGAGCAGGGCCTCCAAGGGCTTCGTGCCCCACGAGCTCGACGAAGCCCACAGTTCCAGGCACGCTCCAGATCACAGGATGTCAGCACCGTTCTGCTGACGTCACGAGCCGGTCACAGCCACGGTCACGAGGCTTGCCTGGAGGCCCACCCCTCGGGGTGCCGACCGCCCTTCGGCCCTTGCACCGTGCGCAGATATCTTTGGGCTTCGCGTTCTCCAAGTACTCCGCGTGACCGCATGGACAGGACTGCCACCTTCTTTCGATGACACCCGACGATCCCAACCATTTCACGGCAGCTTTCCCGTGTCATGACAGTCGATTGCGCTTCGCACTTCGGGGTCCTTCACATGGCCGATTCCTGGACCTCCAGTCCGGTGAGTCGACACCCGATCGAAACCCCATGACCCCATTCCGAAGTCTGTGGCTCGCGGCCGCCCTACTGATGGCCGCCTGTGGAACGACTGAGCTCGCGCAGCCCGACGACGTACAGGATGCGACGACGGCCCAGGGCCTCTCCACGCTCTCCGTGCGAGGAACCACCAGCGCGAGCGGCCTGGCCACCACCACCCTCTCCATCCCCACCCCCGTCGGTACGGCCGCCGGAGATGTGCTGGTGATGCAGCTGAGCAATCGCGAGGCCGTCACCGCCGTCGCCACCCCACCCGCTGGCTGGACGCTGCTGCGCTCCGAGCAGAGCGCCTCGGCCATCAAGTCCTGGCTCTTCCTCCGCGTGGCCAGCGCGGCCGAGCCGAGCAGTCACACCTTCACCCTCGACCTCGCCAGCTCCATGGCGGCCACCCTGGTCGCGGTGTCGGGCGCGGATCCGCTCCAGCCGATCGACGTGCACGTGGGCCAGAAGAATGGCAACAGCGCGAGCCTCGCGCTGCCCGTCGCCACCACGTCGTCCGCGAACGGCCTCGTAGTGTGGTTCTCGGCCCAGGTCTGGGGAGGCGCCGCGTGCCCCGCGGTCCACACCCCTCCGACGGGCTTCACCGAGCAGCTCGACACCTGCCTCGTCTCGTCGTCGCTCGGCGTGCTGCACAGCGCCGCCACCTCGGAGCTCGGGGCCGCAGGTGCCCAGCCCGCCTTCACCGGCAGCTCCACGCTCCCCAACACCAACATCACGCACGCGGTGGTGCTGCGTCCCCTCCAGCCGCCGGCCACCGGGGAGATCACCCTCGTCGGCACCACGCACGCGAGCGGCAAGACGGTCACCAGCCTGACCCTCTCGACCCCTACGGGCGTCGCCGCCGGTAACGTGCTGCTGGCGCACCTTGCGAACCGGAACCAGATCGGCGCCGAGCTGACCCCGCCTGCGGGTTGGACGCTGGTGCGCACCGACATGAGCACCTGGAGCATCCGCGGCTGGGTCTTCGTCCGCGTCGCCACCGCCAGCGAGCCCGCGAGCCACACGTTCCAGAGTTCCATCGCGAGCAACCTCGTCGGCAACCTCGTGGCGTATGCCGGCGTCAATCCGGCCAACCCGATCGACACGCACGCCGGCAAGAGCAACAGCGGCTCGACGGCCTTCACGACGCCGCAGCTGAGCACCTCGACCGCGGGCGGGGCTGCCGTCTGGTTCGGCGCGCAGGCGTGGACCGGCGCCGCGTGTCCGACCCCGGCGATCGAGCCCCCCGTGGGCTTCGCCGAGACCTACGACACCTGCTTGGTGTCCTCGTCCCAGGGCCTCGTCTTCAACGCCGCCTTCATGCCCCTCGCCGGTGCCGGCATCCAGGGACCGTTCAACGGGAGCTCGACGTTCGCCGAGACCAACGTCGCGCAGGTCGTCGCCCTTCGCCGCGCCGAGGTCGCACCGTCCTCGGGGGTCGCGTTGCGTGGGAGTTCACGCCACAGCGGCCTGTCGATCGCTTCGCTGTCGATCCCCAAGCCGTCGGGGACCGAGGCCAACGACGCGCTCATCGCGCGGGTGACCGTGCGCAACAACATCTCCGCGACCGTCACGCCGCCCGCCGGCTGGACGTTCCTGCGCTCGGAGCAGAGCGCCTGGGCCATCCGCACCTGGATCTTCTACCGCGTCGCGGGCGCCTCCGAGCCCGCGAGCTACGCGTTCGGACTGGACGCGACCACCCACATGGCGGGGAGCGTGGAGGCCTTCAGCGGCGTCGATCCGATCCAGCCAATCGACGTGCACGCAGGCCAGAAGAACGGCGACTCCGCGTCGTTCACCGTGCCCGACGTGGTGACCGGCAGCGCGGGTGGCCTCGCCGTCTGGTACGGCTCACAGGTCTGGCCGGACGCCACCTGCCCTGCCACCGGCATCGAGCCGCCGCTCGGCTTCACCGAGGCCTTCGACGCGTGCCTGGGTCACACCAATGGACTGCTCTTCAATGCGGCCTACCGGTCGCTCACCGCGCCGGGCCTCCAGACGGGCCTCTCCGGCAGCTCCGCGTTCGTGCAGACCAACACCGCGCACGTGATCGTCCTGCGCGCCGCCAACGCCCCCAGTTGCATGGTCGGCGACACGTACGCGAGCACCTTCACGCTCCAGGGCACCGTGACCGCGCCGGAAATCGTGGAGCCCTCGGGCCTGGCCGCGAGCCGCGTGGTCGGCAACGCGCTCTACGTGCACAACGAGGACACCACCGCGATCGTCGCGATCAACACCCTCAACGCGAGCACGATCGGCACGTTCAACGTGACCAACGTGACGCCGGCCGACTGGGAGGACCTCGCAACCGGGCCCTGCCCGAGCGGCTCGTGCATCTTCATCGGTGACATCGGGAAGTGGAGCGCCAACTTCCCTCCGGGTGGCAGCCCCACGTCGTTCACGATCTACCGCGTGCCCGAGCCGGATCTCGCCAACGGCCAGACCTCGGGGGGGCTCGTCGCCGAGGCCTTCCCGTTCGTCTATCCGGACGGCGCGAAGGACGCGGAGTCGCTGATGGTGCACCCCACCACCGGGGACATCTACGTCGTCACCAAGAACGGGGGCACGGGGCAGAGCGGCGTGTACAAGTTCCCCCAGCCGCTGACGCCGGGCGTGCAGGCCACGCTGATCCACGTCCACACGATCCAGCTGCCGCTGAACGGAGACGCCAACTTCTCGGCCGCGACCGCGGCGGCGATCCACCCATGCGCGGATCGCTTCCTCCTTCGCACCTACCGCACTGTCTACGAGTTCCGTGCGACGCCGGGACTTGGCTTCGAGTCGGCCGTCTTCGCGACGCCCGTCACGCTGACCGACACCTCCGAGGGCCAGGGTGAGGCGATCGAGTACGAGGCCAACGGCGCGAGCTACTTCACGATGAGCGAGAGCCCCTCGCCCTTCAGGCTCAAGCGCGTGCCCCTGCGGTAGGACCGCGTCGACACGCCGAGGAGCAAGGCCGGTCGTGGGGCACGTCCCCATGGCCGGCCTTGCTGTTCCGAGCTGGGAGCTCGCGCTCGGCGCCGCCGTTCACGCGGTGTGCCTACCCAAAATTCAGTCGCTGCGTCATGAGTGCGTCAAAACGCGCGTCATGACGTGAGCGATTCGCATGACGAGCCGCTGGGTCCTCCCTTCCGCTTGACAGAGGTCGGAATTACGCCCGGCGCAGACGCCTCAACACCTCGCGCTACCTGCGTGTGGGCACTCCCCGCCCCTCCTGCGAACGCAGGTAGCCTGGTGCAGCACGCGCGGGTCTACGAGGGTGTTCTTGGAAGGACCGAGACTCTACGCAGCGCGGCGCTCGTACCGGTGGTGGAGCCCGAAGACTTCCCGTAGCTCTATCACCTTGGCTCCGTGCTCCGGGCCCTGCACCTCACGCGTCTCGGGCGCATCTTTCCCGAGCGACAGGTGCGTCCGGCTCGCATTGTAGTAGCGCTGGTACTCGCGCAGCAGGCGCCGAGAGTGGGCTTCGTTCAGGACGACGACATGGTCCAGCGACTCCCTACGTATCGAGCCGATGACTCTCTCCGCATAGGGATTCTGCCACGGACACCGTGCTGCACTCGGCACCTCGCGAATCCCCAAATGGGTAAGCGTGGCGCGAACACCCTCCGAGTAGAGCTTGTCCCTATCTCGGTGCAAGTACCTCGGAGCACTGGTCCAGGGAAAGGCCTCTCGCATCTGCTGCTTCGTCCATTCTTCCGTCGGGTGCGCTGTCACATTGAGGTGGAGGATTCGCCTGTCCCGGTGACTCACAACCACAAATCCCAACAGCACTCCAAACGTCGCAGTCGGAATGACAAAGAAGTCCATCCCCGCGGACTCCGCCAGATGCAAGCGCAAGAAGTTCCGCCATGTTGGTGACGGTTTCGGCGCTCCCCTTCCCGGTCTGGGCATGTACCGAGCGACCGTTGTCTGGCCTACTTCCATCCCCAGCTTCAACAACCCCCCATGAATGCGCGGGGCACCCCATGTCGGGTTGGATTCAGCCATGCGCCGAATCAACGCGCGCAGCTCCGGAGTTGCCCGAGGCCGCCCCACCCGACTCCGGGACTTCCAGCGCCAGAAGAGCCGGAAGCCCATCCGATGCCACTTCACCACTGTCGCCGGCTGAACCAGGCACAATGGCCTCCGCCACCCCTGCCAGAAGCGCTGGAGAAACACCCAGAAGAGGCGGTCGCCCCGAGCAAGCCTCGGTGATGGGTGCTTCTCGCGAAAGACTGCGAGTTGCTGGCGAAGAGCCAAATTCTCCAGAGCCAGTTCCGAACGGCTCCGCAAGGCCGAGCGCAACGTCTGAGCCAGCGCCTTTACGAAGGCCCGCATCCTGCCATTCGTACCTCCTCGCCCGACCCCGTCGTGACGGGAGGAGGATGACGTGCGGAGGTGAGCGCTCGATTCGAAGCAGGAGGAGCGCGTGGGGATGGAGTTGAAGGAGCTGGCAGGGAAGCTGAAGCAGGAGGTGGAGGCGCAGCGGAGCCGGGGGACGCGGTGGAGATTCGACGAGGACTTCGTAACTCCTCGCCCGCCCCCGTCGTGACGGGAGGAGGATGACGTGCGGAGGTGAGCGCTCGATTCGAAGCAGGAGGAGCGCGTGGGCATGGAGTCGAAGGAGCTGGCAGCGAAGCTGAAGCAGGAGG
>NZ_RAWQ01000206.1:0-19350 GCF_003668965.1 Corallococcus sp. AB030 | reverse complement strand
CCCCATGGTAGGTTTGGCACCTCCATGTCCGCTCCCGCTTCGTCGCTCAAGGCCGTCATCGTCGCGCTGTCCGGCAACGTGTTGGTCACGCTCATCAAGTTCATCGCCTTCTTCCTGTCGGGCTCGGGGGCGATGCTGTCGGAGGCGATCCACTCGTTGGCGGACACGGGCAACCAGGTGTTGTTGTTCCTGGGGTTGAAGCGGGCGGCGCGCGTGGAGGACGACTCGCACCCGTACGGCTACGGCGGCGAGCGCTTCATCTTCGGCATCCTGTCCGCGTCCGGCATCTTTTTCGTGGGCTGCGGCGTGACCGTCTACCACGGCATCCAGTCGCTCCTTCACCCGCACGTGGCGGAGACGGGGCCGGTGACGTTCGGGGTGCTGGGGCTGTCCTTCCTCATCGAGGGCGGCGTGTTGCTGTTCGCGGTTCGCGGGCTCCTCAAGCAGGCCGCGGGCGAGCCCTTCTTCCGCTTCGTGCGGACGAAGGCCGACCCGGCGTCGGTGGCCATCCTGCTGGAGGACGGCGCGGCGGTGCTGGGCCTGGTGCTGGCGACGGCGGGCATCGCGCTGGCGCACGTGACGGGCAACCCGCTGTGGGACGCGCTGGCGTCGCTCACGGTGGGCGTGCTGCTGGGGCTCATCGCCATCTACCTGATGGTGGAGAACCGGGAGCTGCTGCTGGGCCGGTCGGTGCCGGCGGACGTGGAGCAGCGCTTCGAGGACCTGCTGCGCGCGCGCGTAAGCCTGGCGGACCTGCACGACGTGAAGACGCGGCAGCTCACGCCGGAGTCCTACCAGTTCAAGGCGGAGCTGCGCTTCAGCGAGTCCTTCGTGGCGGCCCGGCTGGCGGAGGCCCTGCCCGCGCAGGGGCTGCCCCCTGTAGGCGTGGAGCGCGAGCGCGCGTTGACGGACGCGGCCCGGCACCTCATCCGCACCCTGAGCGAGGAGATCGACGCCATTGAAGCGGAGGTCCGCCGCGCCATCCCGCAGGCGAAGCACATCGACCTGGAGCTGGAGCACCTGACCGCCGCCGCCGCCGAGGCCGCGGAGCTCCGTGCCCGCACCGGGTAGGCTTTGCCTTGAATCCTGGTTTTATTGCTTAGGCCGTGCTATGCGCTTTCCCGGTTCCCCTCATCAGGGTGGCGAGACGGGATGCGCGGACGGAATGCATGGAGCGTGGGCGTGGCGCTGCTCGTCGGCTGCGCCGGCACGTCCTACTTCCAGAGCGGCCGGGAGGTCTTCTTCGGCCAGCGGGGCGAGAGGGTCTGGGTCAAGGGCCCCTGGCCGGCCATCCAACCTTCCGCGGACGTGGACGAGGTCATCGACCAGCTCTGTCCGGCGGTGATGGCGATGGACCGGGCCCGGGAGCGGGACTACGGCCAGGAGTACTGCGGGCTCATCTATTCGCTGGGCGGCGGGGAGTACTACGCGAGCTGGCCCTCGCCGCTGGGACGCACGACGTTGGTGGGCGCGGACCTGCGCCGCAAGAGCTGCAGCGTGCCCAGCGTGGTGAAGGACGACCGGGGCCTGCCGTCCACGCTGGCGGACTTCCACAGCCACCCCTGGTTCCCGTCCGGCATGTCACAGGAGGACCGCTGGGGTCAGTCACAACGTTGGACCCTGCGCATCCAATTTGATGCAGGATGCACGGTGACGAAGCTGGTCCCGTACAAGGGCGAGCAGCGTCCGGGTGAGGTCTATCTGCGGCAGGGCAAGGCGTGGAAGCTCATCGGGTACATCCACGAAGCGGACAAGGACACGGGCTTCATCACGCCCGTGGAGGACTAGATGGGGCGCCAGGGTTCGTCATCGCGGCGGGTGTGGATGAAGCGCGGGCTCGCGGCGCTGCTGGCGTTGCCCCTCTGTGGCTGCGTGCTCTTCGCGAGGCCCATCCGTCCGCCGCGCGCCTCCGACGAGGAGATGGCCCGCTTCCAGTTCCCGTTGGACCTGCCCGCGGAGGGGCGCACGCAGACGACCGCCCTGGTGGCGGTGGCGACGCAGTTGGCGATGGATGACTTCCGTCCGCTGGACCTGAAGCCGCACAAGGGCGCGACCGCGGACGAGCTGTGCCTCTACCGGCGGGACTCCTTCGACGTGTGGACGGCGCCCGGCCCGGAGGGCGTGATGTTCGTGCGCTTCGTGCCCCGGCAGGACGTCTGCAACTCCGAAGGGCCCGTGACGGACGCGAGCGCCACGTACGCCATCGACACGCGCCAGTGGCGCATCCTGTCCATCCAGCGCTAGGCCGCCGTCGCACCCGAGGGCGGCGCTTCATCCGGCGCCGCGCGCGTCAGGCCCAGCACCTTCTCCCGCTGGGGCCACGGCCACGCGCCGGTGACCATGGCCAGCTTGCCCGCGAGCACCGAGCACACCGCGACCTGGAACGTGCAGATGTACGAGATGATGCCCATGTCTCCGAACACCTGGTTCAGGTAGGACGCCACCACGCCCACGATGACCAGGCACGCGGTTCGATGTTCCGCCGCGTACGCTCGATGGTACGCGCGCGCCGCCAGGTACACCGTCACCACCAGGTACATCCACACGCCCGTGAACCCGAACCACCCGCCGAAGGCCAGCAGGCCCAACAGCGAGTTGTGCGGGTGGAAGCGGTACGTGGGGAACACGAACGCGATGTTGGGCAGCGGGTAGGGCTCCAGGAACTCGTGCCCGTAGCCCGTGCCGAACACGGGGTTCGTGTTCCAGGTCGCGATGAGGTTGAGGTTCTCGATGTCGCGGTAGTCCAGCTCTCCTTCGGCGTGCTGACCCTCGATGATGGAGCGGAAGGTCGCCACCGGCTTGAAGATGCTGCTGCTGGAGCTCCACCCGGCCAGGAAGTACACGACCAGCAGCGGCGAGCACGCGATGAGCCCTCGCGTGATGAACTTCTTCAGCGGCGTCCACGGGTTGAAGAGGTACGCCGCGGCCAGCCCGCCCACGAGGCTCACGTACGCGAGCCGGCGGTCGTTGAAGAACATCCCGATGAACACCAGGATGATGATGATGAGGCCTCGGATGGCGTGGCCGGACCTGGGCCGCTCCAGCCAGCGCATGATGCACACGCTGATGGCGAAGATGAACGTCATCGAGTCCGAGTGGCAGGTCGTGTACTCCACCTCCAGGTGCTGGGCCGGGATGATGACCAGGGCGAAGTAGGTGCTCACCGCGGACTTGGTGAGCGCCGCCGCGATGATGGTCTTCGCCACCAGGGGCCAGTCCTCCGGCCCGCGCAGGCTGTAGTGGTACATCATCCCCACCAGCGGGAGCACCGCCGCCTGGTGCCACTGCCAGAGCGAGTTCTTGATGTCCCCGCCCCGCGCGATGCCCCACACCTCCATCCACATGATGGAGAAGAACGAAATCGCCAGCACCACCGCCAGCGGCCGGGGGATGGGCACCACCGGCGGATCAATCTTGGACTTCGTGGCCCGCCGGACGATGCCGATGACGATGGCGCCGATGATGAGCCCGTCGATGAGCGGGAAGCGCAGGGCTCCAATGCCCACCAGCTCGTGCATCTGCGTGAAGAGCAGCTTCCCCAGGGGGAAGAGCGGCGACGGCCAGAACATCGACTGGGGGCGCTCGGGTGTGTAGTCCACCGCGAGCACCAGGTAGAGCACCGTGATGGCCAGGTAGCGCAGCGGCACCTTGATGATGACCCACCCCACCGTGAGCGCCAGCACGGGCGCCATGGTGACAATGGGGTCCCCGTTACCCACGGCGGCCGCACCCAGGGTGACGGCGCCCAGGCCCACGACCATGACGATGTACTGGAGCCAGGCGGCGGGCGAGGGTTTGAAGGCCATTCGAGCGAGGGGGAGGCTATATCCCGGGCCCGGGTTGGGATAGATGCGAAGGCGTATGGCTGGCACCCGACCCCGCGTCCTCCTGATTGCTGAGCTGTGCAACCCAGACTGGGTGAGCGTCCCCCTGGAAGGCTGGTCCCTGGCAAGGGCGCTCGCCGAGGTGGCGGATGTGCACCTGGTCACCCAGGTCCGCAACCGCGAGAACATCCTCAAGCAGGGGCTGGTGGAGGGGAAGGACTTCACGGCCCTGGACTCCACGCCGGTGGAGCGTCCGCTGGACAAGGTGGGCGAGCTGCTGCGCGGCAAGGCGGGCGTGGGCTGGACGACGGCCACGGCCCTGAGCGTGCTGCCGTACTACTACTTCGAGGAGCTGCTCTGGCGGCGCTTCGGGGACCGCATCCGCGCGAAGGAATTCGACGTGGTGCACCGCTACACGCCCATCAGCCCCACGACGCCCAGCACGTTGGCGGCGCGGTGCGCGGACGCCGGGGTGCCCTTCATCATGGGCCCCATGAACGGCGGCCTGCCGTGGCCCAAGGGCTTCGGCGACGCGCGCGTGCGTGAGCGCGAGTGGCTGAGCTACATCCGGGACGTCTACAAGCTGATGCCCTTCTACAAGTCGACGCGGCAGAACGCGGCGGCGCTGATGATGGGCTCGCGGGCGACGCGGGCGCAGCTGTCGCAGGAGTACCAGGACAAGGTGGTCTACATCCCGGAGAACGCCATCGACGTGCGGCGGTTCGGCGCGTCCAAGGCGGAGCCGCCGAAGCCGGGCGAGCCGCTGCGGGTGGCGTTCGTGGGGCGCTTCGTGCCGTACAAGGGCATGGCGATGCTCATCGACGCGGCGGCGCCGCTGGTGCGCGAGGGCAAGCTGCAGGTGGAGCTCATCGGCGACGGCGCGGAGATGCAGAACCTGCGCGCGCAGGTGGCGAGGGGCGGCCTGGAGAACGGCGTGACGTTCGCGGGCTGGGTGAAGCACCAGGAGCTGCAGGGCCGCCTGTCGAAGAACCACATCTTCGGTTTCCCGAGCGTGCGCGAGTTCGGCGGCGCGGTGGTGGCGGAGGCGATGGCGCTGGGGCTGGTGCCCATCGTGATGGACTACGGCGGTCCGGGAGAGATCGTCAGTCCGTCCACGGGCTTCGCCATTCCCATGGGCACGCCGCGGGAGATTGTGGAGCGCGTGCGAGGAGTCCTGGAGAAGCTGGTCGCGGATCCGTCCGTGATTGGCCCCATGGGCGAGCGCGCACGGGCGCGCATCCTCAAGCACTTCACGTGGAAGGCGAAGGCGGAGCAGGTGCTGGAGGTGTATCGCTGGGTGTCCGGCGAGCGCGGCCAGCCGGACTTCGGCATGCCGCTGGCGGACTGAGGTCCGCGGGAAGGGGCCCCTCATGCGAGGAGCCCCTTGAACGCCTCCGAGGGGACACCGGAGGTTACGGCTGGGCGTCGATGATCTTCTTGTAGGCCGCGCGCGTCTTCATCGCGTTGGCCAGGTCCTGCGCCTGGGGCACATCCGAGACCTTGGACAGCGACTCCTGGGCCTTGGCGTCGTCACCCTTGGCCATGTACGCGACCGCCAGATTGTAGTGGGCCTTGGCGTCAGCGCCGGACGCCTTCTCCCATGACGTGATGGCGGCATCCCAGTTGCCCGCCTTCGCCGCGTCCGCGCCTTCCTTCAGCCCGCCATCCGAAATGAGCGTGTAGCGCTCCGACAGCTCGTGGCCGAAGAGGGGGAAGTAGTGGTAGCCGACCGCGTCCGCCAGCACGCGCTTGAAGAGCTCACCGCCGTCGCTGGGCAGGAAGTCCGTGCTCTGGAGCGCGCCGGGAATCACCCCCTGCGCCGACCAGTACACCGAGGGGAAGGAGCCGGCGTCCGGCGTGATGCTCAGCCTGGGGCGACCGGGCGTCTTGCCCTCGGCCTCGCTGGCGACGATCTCCGTCTTCACTTCCTTGCCGTCCTTCGTCACCGTGGAGAACGCCAGGGTGATGCTCATCAGGGTGTTGCCACCGCTCGTCTGGGAGCTCTTCGCCTGCATGACGTAGATGGCGGACACCAGGGGCGTCGCCATGTCCTGCGGAATCGCGCTGAAGGTGGCCGTGGGCGAGGGCAGGATCGCGCCGTCCTTGAAGCCGACATTGAAGTCCGCCTTGGCCCCGGAGCTTGTCGCGTCGGAGAAGGCGTACTTCGGCTGCTGCCCCGTGACGTACGACTCCACGGCGGCCTTCACCGCGGCGTTCAGGGTCGCGGCGTCCATGCCGCTCGAGTTGTCGACATTCGTCGTGTCAACGCTCACCAGTGACAGGCCCGGCGCGCTCGACTTGAGTTCATAGAAGGGAGACTGCTGACGCTTCAGATCCACGGAAGACGCACAGGCAGACGTCAGGAGGACCGCGACGGCAAGCGTGCTCGAACGCAGGAAAGACATAAATGGAAATTCTCCGCACTGGGATGCGCCTTGCTCACGGGCAGTGCCCCGCGGAGCGCGCCGACTCTTTCAGTGATGTTATTTGTAATCAAGCCGGATGGTGACTTTCAGTCATTGCTTGTCAGCACTCTCCGTCCACCAGACTGTGATTGCTGAAGGCCTTTGCCAACGGACCTGGAGGTCCTCTTCAAGGGGCTTCCCGTGGGCGGCGGGGGATAGGGTTCCAGGCATGAGCTCTTCCCTGCTTCGTCGCGTCGTCCGTGGCTTCGCGGTGTACGACCTGTGCGTCACGCTCCCGTTCGCCACACCGTGGACGGCGGAAGCGATGGTGGGCGTCATGCAGTGGGCGCACGAGGGCCTGACGCTGGGCGGTGAGGCCATGCCGGCCTTCACGCCCGTGCACGTGTTCTTCGTCGCCCTCTTCGGCGTGCTCGCCGTCATCTGGGCGCTGGTTCGCGTCCTCCAGCCCACCGCGCTGCATGGCGCCATCGACACGGTGGGCCGGGGACTCGTCTCCGCGTGGATGGTGCTGGCGCTCACGCAGGGGGCATCTCAGGTGCTCGGCGTGTTCCTCGTGATGGAGGCCGCGGGCATGTTCGTGCAGGGCGCGCTCCTGCTCGGTGCGCGGAGTCGTGCGGCGGCTCCCGCGACGGGGACCTGAGCGGAGGCCCTTGCCTCTGCACCTTGGTGCAGGGGTTAGCGTCCTTCGCATGAGCCCTGAACCGTCCCTGCTTCGCCGAGTCGTCTTCGTCAGCGCGCTGTACGACTTCTTCGTCACCATCCCCTTCGCCACGCCGTGGACCGCGGACGCCGTGCTCGCGAGCATCCGGTCCGTGCACCATGCATTGGGCCTGGGTGGTGAGCCGCTCCCCGCGTTCACGTCCACGCACCTGTTCTTCGTAGCCCTGTTCGGCACCATCGTGACGCTGTGGTCCGTCGTGCGGCTCGTTCAGCCCACCGCGTTCAACGGTGCCGTGGACACCGCGGGCCGGGCGCTGTTCTCCACCTGGATGGCGTGGTCGCTCACGCAGGGCGCGACGCGGGTGCTCGTCGTGTTCCTCGTACTGGAGCTGGCGTGGATGTTCGCGCAGGGCGGTGCCATCCTCGGCGCCAGGAGGTGGCGTGGTGGCATCCCCGCGACGGCCCGTTGAAGCAGCTCCTTTGCGCATCGGCGCGCTCGCCCGTGAATCCGGCGTGAAGCTGTCCACGCTGCGCTTCTACGAGCGCCGCAAGTTGCTCCTGCCCATGGACCGCAGCGAGAGCGGCCAGCGCCTCTACGGCCCGGACGCCGCCATCCGCGTGCGCTTCATCCGACGCTCGCAAGAGCTGGGCTTCACGTTGAAGGAGGTCTCCGCCGTGCTCGCCCTCACCGACCGGCGCGGCACTCCCACTCGCGACGTGGCCCGCTTCGCCGAAGCGAAGGTCCAGGCCATCGACGCGCGCATCGACGACCTGCGCCGCATGCGCCGCGCCATCACCACCCTGATGGCCGAAGGCTTCTGCCCTCCGGACACCGTGTGCCCCATCCAGGCGTCGCTCGGCGCACCCGCGCATCCAGCGAAGCGCAAGGCCCAGGCCGCGTCCTCCACCACCAAGGCCCGGCGGCCGGCGCCCAAGGCGCGGACCGGCTGAACGCGTCCAAAGCCCGGGGTCCACGGTACGCAGGGGAGACCCCTGCGCCCGGACCCACCGAGCGGACGCGCGTTACCGCCGCTCCGCCTCACGCGTGGTGCGCACCCACTCGCCGCGCTTCTCCGCGCCGGGGCCTCGCACCATCAGCCACACCTTCCACACCACGTAGAAGGGCGCCCACGCCAGGTCCAGCAGACCGCGAGCCCCCACGCCGGACACCCACCAGCCGCGCAGCACGTACAGCGACAGCGACATCAGGCCGAACGACGCCAGCGCCGACGCCGCCACCGCCGTGCCTCCGGACAGCCACACCACGCCGGTCGCCAGCACCGAGCCCGCCACCGTCGCCAGCACCAGCTGGCTCAGGGGCGGCACCAGCACGTCCATGGACAGGTCCAGCAGGAGCCCGCTCTTCTGCTTCAACGCGTCGCTGAGCAGCGGCCACCCGTGCAGCTTGCGCATCTGCGCGCGGCCGCCCTCCCAGCGCTGACGCTGCGAGCGGCTCTGCTTCTCCGCAGTGACCATCTCGCCCAGCACCTCCGCCTCCCAGGCGTAGTGCACGCGGTGCCCCGCGCGAGCCAGGCGGATGCCGTACTCCAGGTCCTCCACCACGCTGAACGCGTCGTGCGGCACCTGCTTCAGCACCGCGTGCGTGAAGCACATGCCGTTGCCGCGCAGGCCGCAGGACACGCCCATCCGCTCGCGCCCCATGGAGCGCACGCGGTGGAACATCCCCAGCGCGATGGTCATCAGCCGCGTGCGCCACGACGCCGTGGGGTTCATCACGCCGTAGTGCGCCTGCGCGCCGTGCGCCCCGTCCTCCAGCCGGCGGGCGAAGGCGTGCAGCAGGTTCGCGGACACCACCGTGTCCGCGTCCACCACCACCACCGCGTCCGCGAAGCCGTCACGCTGGCTGTGCTCGAAGGCGTGCGCCAGCGCGTAGCCCTTGCCGCGCTTCTCCGCGTCCTGGCGCTCCAGCACCGTGGCGCCCGCCTCCCGCGCCTTCTGGGCCGTCGCGTCGGAGCAGTTGTCCGCCACCACGATGATGCGCCGCAGGTGCGCCGGGTAGTCCACCGCGGACAGGTTCGCCACCGTCCGGGCAATGCCCAGCTCCTCGTTGTGCGAGGGGATGATGACGTCGAACTTCCGCACCGCCGGCGACGGCGGCACCGGCGCCGCCTTGCGCCCCGACAACAGCGTCAGGAGCAGCAGGTAGCCGCAGCCCACCACCACCGGCAGCAGTCCCACGCACAGCGCCACGTCCACCCAGGTCCAGACCGTCACGACAGTGTCACCCCCGCGCTCGCGCCATCCGAAGGACGGCCGAGCGCACGAACCTTCAGCGCCGTTCCAGCTCCGCCAGCACCGGCAACTTGAGCAGCCGCTCCACTTGCCACTTCTCCAGGACCCGGCGGCGCAGGATGTCCAACGCCACCGCCGCGAACACCGCCAGCGCCACCCCGCCCACCACGCCCGCGATGGCGATGAGCTTCGGGTTCGGCTTGGACGGCTTCTCCGGGAAGAGCGCCGGCAACAGCACGCTGTAGCGGTGCTTCATGGAGACTTTGGAGATCTCCAGCTCCGTCTGCGCCTGGTCCAACCGGCGCAGCTTCTCCTGGTGCCGCATCACCACCATGCGCATCCGGTCCGTGGCCACCGCCACCTCCGGATCATCCGGCGTGCCCAGCATCGCGCCCGCCATGGGGGCACCGAAGCCCGCCGCCAGGCTCGTGCCCTCGGTCGTGGAGTCCACGTCCGTGCCGCCCATGCGCAGGTACTCCTGGATGAGCGACTGCTCCTCGGAGCGCAGGGACGTCAGCTGCGGCGAGTCCGCCTGCATCGTCGCCACGCGCTGCTCCAGGTCGACAATCACCGGGTGCTGCGGAGAGAACACGACCCGCTGCTCCGCCAGCTGCGAGCGCAGCTCCGTGAGGCGGCGGCCGCGGAACTCCTCCACGTCGCGGATGGCGCGGCGCTTGGCCTGCACCAGGAACTTCAGCTGCGCGAGCGCGTGGTCCGTCGCCAGGAGCGCCTGCCGCGCGCTGGCCTGCTTGGGGTCCGCTTCCTTCTTCTTGCGGCGCGCATCCGCGGCCCGCACCGCGCGCTCCAGGTCCGCGATGGCCTGCTTGATGTTCGCGGCCTCGTTGGCCACCTGGCCCTGGAGGATGTTCACGGACTCGGAGATGGCGCCCATCTCCGAGTCATGGCGCATGTCGAGGAAGTTCTGCGCCGCGGCCTCCACGATGTTGAAGGCCATCTGCGGGTCGCTCCAGTCCACCCCGATGGTGACCGTGCCGCTGCCGCCCTCCGCCATCACGATGAGGCTGGTCTCCAGCATCGCGATGAGCGCCTCCTCCTTCTCCTCGTCCGTCATGGGAGGCGGAGCCTTCTTCAGGTACTGCTCCTTCATGCGGCTGAGGGGCGACCGCATGTGGTCCCAGTACTCGATGAGCTTCGCGTTCTTCACCACGGACTTGAGGTTGCCGCGGCTGAGCACCATCTCCCACGCGGCGCGCGTGGGTTGATCCGCCTCCACCGGGATGGACCGGCCCGGGTTCACCAACGAGGAGATGATGAGGTTGCGGTACGTCAGCATCCGCGTCTCGACGTGGTACTTGCGCGGCATCAGCTTCGCCGCCGCCGAACCCAGCCCCGCCATCACCGCGACGATGCACAGCCCCAGGAACCAGTGCCGGAAGATGGCCCTGCGCACGAAGCCCAGCCCGTCGAACAGGAAGCCCCAGTCGATGAGGTCCGCCGGCGCGTTGGTCTCCTCGCGCTCGGGGACGTACGGCGGGGGCGGGGCGGAGCGAGGCGTGCGTGGGGCCGGCGTCGTCACGCGTTGCCCCGGGGCGCCGCGGACTTGAGCACGTGGCGCACGCGCTTCTCCAGCTCCTCGGGCGTGAAGGGCTTGCCCAGGTAGCCGTTGGCGCCGGCCTCTTCCGCGTAGGCCTTGTCCTCCGGCAGGTTGCGCGCGGACACCATCAACACCGGCACGTGCGCGATGGCGGGCGTGCGGCGGATGTGCTCGCAGACGTCGTAGCCGGACACGTCCGGCAACGTCAGGTCCAGACACACGAGGTCCGGCTTGAGCTCGCCGCTCGCCAGGTACTCCATGGCGGCCTTGCCGTTGGGCTGCTCCACCACGTTCTTCACGCCCATCTGCTCGAGCATGTCACGCAGCATGACGCGGAACATCGGAGAGTCCTCCACGAGGAGGACGGTGAGCTGTTGGAGCTCCATCACGTCTGACGCCTTTCCTTCCCTCACCCGAACCCGTACCTGGGAACGAGGACGAGCACGCCATATGCGTACGCCATGTTGAAGAGGGCCACCCACAAGATGGCCTTCTTCATCCCCCGCCAGGGATGCGCATCGCGCGCGGCCGCTCCGGGCAGCGCGATGGTGGCAACGAGGACGGACAGGAGGATGAGCTTCGCCATGGCGGGAGCCTCAGAGGATACCCGTTTTCTGGACCGTCAGTCCCAGCGTCGCGGACCACACCGTACGGGCCGCCTCCACGTCGGGCGAGCGAGTCCATGCCGCGCGGGTGTCCACCTCCAGGGTCATCCACCGGTTCACCGTCCAACCCGCGCCCACACCGCCCACCACCTGCCGGTCCCCCACGGCTCCGCCTACCGCGAAAGCACCGCCTCCCGTCCCGGAGAACCGGAAGCGCGGGCTCAGCGCCCAGGTGCCGTTCAACGTCAGGTCAGCCCGCGGGTAGACGAGCCCCGTCAGCCGATCCACGAAGGGCGTCACCCGCGCGGCGAGCCGGCCGTTGAAGTCCGCCGTCCGCGACGGCACCCGGTGGGACACCGCCAGCGTCAGATCCGGGAGCAGCTCCAGGCGCTGCGGCGGATCCTCCACGGGCGCGCCCCCGACCTGGAAGGTCGTCAGCCGCCGCCCACCTGACAAGGTGGATGACGGGGTGACTCCGGGCACGTCCGGGTCATCCGTGGGGTCGTCCTCCGTCGCGCGCACGGAGTACGCCACGCCCACGCCCACCCCGGCCTCCACCGCCGTGCGCCGATCCAACCGGTGCGTCCAGCCGCCAGTGAGCGTGGTCACGGTGGCGCGAGCGCCGGTGGAGAAGCGCGAGTCCGAGTACGCCAGCGTGGTGGAGAGCGTGTGCCGGGGCGCGGGGGAGTTCCCCAGGGACAGCTGCGCGCGAGGGCCGTACTGGAAGGGCACCGCCTCCTTCGCCGTGTCGTCCAGGCCGCCGCTGGCGGAGAAGCCCGCGCTGCCGGAAAGCCGCCAGCCCGGGCCCAGCCACACCGTCTCCGCCGCCAGCGTCGTCAGCGAGGACAGGAAGAACACCGTGTCCACGCCCTCCGGCAGGGGCTGGATGGGGAGGGCCGGCGTGTCCCCGGGCACCGCCGGGTCGTCGTCCAGGCTGCCGCCCAGGGGCAGGTTGGTGAAGAGGTTCACCTGTCCCAGCACGAACTCCTGGGTGCCGTGCAGGGTGAGCCCGCGCGAGGGACGCCAGTCCCCCAACAGCCGCCCCACGTGCTGCACCTCGGTGCGCGGGTTGGTGGTGGCCTCACGGAAGGAGATGCGCGGCGCGTACTCCACCTGCGCCACCGCGCTGCCGTCGTCGTACTTCAGGCTCACGGTGGGGACGATGTCCATGTCCGCCGCCAGGGGGGACACGGCCTCCCCCGCGGCCTGCGCGTCCATGGAGCGCGCGCGGGTGTCCACGCGGGCCGAGGCGCCGTACTTCACGGAGGCGGAGGCCACCTCCAGCCACAGGCTCGCGAGGGCCGCGTCCAGCACGGGTTACTCCACCACCACCACGTCGCCGGGGCGCAGGCGGAAGGCGGCCGCGCGGCCTTCGCCGCGGATGATGTCCTCGTAGCGCACGCGGATGCGCGTGGGCTGCTCCGCCTGCGGGTCGTCCCGGCGCAGCACGAAGATGCGGTCGCGGTGGGCGTAGTCGGTGAAGCTGCCGGCGGCGCCCAGCGCCTGGAGCAGCGTCGCGCCCGGGTCCAGCACGTGCGCGCCCACGTTGGCGACTTCCCCCAGCATCGTCACGGACATGGGGCGCGCTTCCTCCAGCGACACCGTGACCACGGGGTGGTTGATGAAGTCCTTGAGCCGCGTCTGGATCTGCTGCGCCAACAGGGCCGGCGAGTGGCCCGCGGCCTCCACGTCGTCCAGGAAGGTGAGGCTGATGTTGCCGTCCTCGCGCACCTTGGCGCGCGTGGTGAGCGCCTCCTGGCCGAACACCTTCACGTTGAGCACGTCGCCGGGGACGATGCGGTAGGCGGCGTCCGACTCGGTGGGCTTCTCCTGGTAGTCGTTCACCCAGGTGTACTGGCCCAGGCCGCTGCACGCGGGGGCCAGGAGGAGCAACCCGGCGCACGCGAGCGCGCGGGAGACGGGACCGCGGAATCGGGACGGGCGGGAAGGCATGGCCTGAGAGTTCCTCACGCGGCGGGGGCGGCCGGCACGGCCACCTCGGCACCATTACCACCGCGCTGCTTCGCCATGCGCACGACCTGGAGCAGCTCCGAGGGACGCACGGCGCCGGTGCCCAGCACGCCCGCCACGTAGGCGGAGGCCGTCAGCCCCAGCCGGGGCCACGCCTGCATGCCCGCTCCGGACAGCACCCGGTCCAGGACCACGCAGCCCACGCACACCGCGGCCGTCTTGGCCACCATGAGGAGGGAGCGCCGGTCGAAGGAGTTCCTCCCCATGCGGCTGAGGAAGAGCACCGTGACGATGACCTCCGTGAAGAACATGGAGAGCGCCGTGGCGGTGGCGCCGCCGGACGGGCCGATGCGCCGGAACAGCCACGGGATGAGCATCAGGTTGAGGATGGGGTTCACCACCGCGCCCATGGTGGCCGCCAGCGTCACCCACCACTCCTTGTTGGACATGGTCAGCCAGATGCTGCTGACCATGGTGACGTAGGCCATCACGAAGATGGGGGACAGCACACGCAGGGGCAGCGCCGCGGGCTCGAAGCCGGGGCCGCACATCAGGCGCACCCACAGGTCCGCGCCCAGCACCATGGCCATCATCACCGGCACGGTGAACGCGAGCACGCCCTCCAGCGAGCGGCGCGTCAGGTTCGACAGCTCCGCGGGCGAGCGGGCCGCCGCGCGCGACATCATGGGCATCAGCACCCAGCCGAAGATGGGGGAGATGAGGAACGTGAGCCCCGCGATGCTGAACGCACCGCCGTACCAGCCCACCTCCTCCTTCGACGCGAGCTTGCCCAACAGCGTCATGTCCGTGCGCCCGTTGCACGCCAGCGCCGCAGCGGTGAGGAAGAACGGCAGGCACGCCTTCATCACCTTCTTCGTCGCCGTCAGGTCGACGCGGAACTTCAGCCCCAGGTGCTCCTTCGCCAGCTTCCAGCTGATGAGGAGCTTCACCGCCTCCGACAGCACCATGGGCACGGCCAGCCACTGCAGGCTCACGCCGAACGCGGCCATCAGCGCCAGGCCGCCGCCCCACACAATCTTGGTGATGACGTTGGAGACGGACAGGCCCGCGACCTTGCCCTTGGAGTGCAGCAGCGCGGCCATGGACGCGTTGATGACCATGAGCGACTGGGCCACCGCGAACCACTGCACCAGGTGCTGCACCTCCGGAGGCTCGCCGGTGTGGTGGAGCACCAGCGCCAGCGCCACCATCAGGATGAGCGTCATCCCCAGGCGCAGGAGCATCGTGGTGCCAAAGAAGTCGCTCGCGTGCTCCGGCCGGACGGGGACTTCCTTCCGGATGTACGTCTCCAGGCCCAGGTTCGTGGCCACGAAGAACGTGGCGGCGAACGCCTCCGACCAGTTGAAGTAGCCGAACGCCTCCGGCCCCAGGTAGCGCGGCATCAGCGCGCGGATGCCCAGCGCGATGGCGTACGTCACCATCAGCGAGCCTCCGAGCTGGATGGTGCTGCGGACCGCGCCGCGCACTTCGTTCGCACGGGCGCCGTCGTCGGCTTCAGCGGAGGGGGAGGTCGGACTGTTCACGGTCATGGATGACGCGGGCCTTCGGGGCTGCTGCACACCAGGGGAGGAAGGCCCGCCCCATGGAAAGACGAACGGGCCCGGCGCGTCAACGCCGGGCCCGGAATGACACCCCGGTTGCTAGCTTGCTCCGCGACCGGTGATGACCACGGGCACCGTCTGCAGGAGCAGCCGCAGGTCGCCGGTGAGGCTCCAGTGGTCGATGTACTGCATGTCCAGGTACATCCACTGCTCGAAGGAGATCTGGTTGCGGCCGGACACCTGCCAGATGCAGGTGAGGCCCGGGCGCACGGACAGGCGGCGGCGCTGCCACGTCTCGTACTTCGCCACCTCGCTGGGCACCGGCGGGCGCGGGCCCACGATGCTCATCTCACCGCGGAGCACGTTGAGGAACTGGGGCAGTTCGTCGATGGAGAACTTGCGGATGAAACGACCGATGCCGGTGATGCGCGGGTCGTTCTTCATCTTGAAGACGGGGCCGGTCTGCTCGTTCTGCGCGGCCAGCCGCTCCTTGAGCTCCTCCGCGTTCACCACCATGGAGCGGAACTTCAGCATGTAGAACGGCTTGCCGTGCTGCCCGGTGCGCAGCTGCTTGAAGAAGATGGGGCCGCGCGAGGTGAGCTTGATGCAGGCGGCCACCACCGCGAACAGCGGCAGCAGGGCCCACAGCGCCACCGCGGACACGGCGATGTCGAACAGGCGCTTCATGGCCATCTGGTGCGGCTTGGGCGCCACCGCGGCGAAGTGCAGGTAGCCGTCCGCCACCGCGCGGGAGTCCACCGGGCGGGCGCGGTCCAGGCGGAACGAGTGCGCCGGCAGCGCGAACGGCACGCCGAAGCGCTCCGCCAGCTTGATGGCCGCCTGCATGGACTCGCCCTGCTTGAGCGTGTTGCCCGCGATGTAGACCTCGCTGACGGGCAGCGTGCGCAGCAGGCGCTCCAACTCGTCCGCGGGCCCCAGCACGTCCGCCGGCAGGCTGTCGCCAGAGGCGTGGTCCGCGGGGAAGCGCACGTAGCCCAGGATCTTGTGACGGCCGCGCTTGAGCAGGTCCTCGCCCGTGTAGCGGCCCATGGCGCCGGTGCCCACGATGAGCACCTCCTCCGTGGGGGCCTCCTGCGAGGCCACCTGGCGGAAGACGCCCAGGCGCAGGAGCAGCGCCACCGGCCAGAAGATGAAGAGCAGCGGCGCCAGGCCCACGTGGGCCGCGGTGGGCATCGCCAGCTCCAGCACCGCCTGGATGGTCACCACCGCCAGCGTGGTGACGGACACCAGCGCCACGTGGTCCAGCTTGCTGCGCTCGGCGAAGCGCGAGTCGTACAGGCACAGCGCCGTGCCCGTGATGAGCCACACCAGCACCGCCGTCAGCACCATGCTGGGCAGCTCCCAGCTCATGGGGAACGTCAGCCCGCCGCGCATCCAGGCGGAGCCCAGCAGCACCGCCACCAGCAGCGCCACATCCACGGTGAGGTTCAGCTTCGCCGCGAAGCCAGGGGCCAGGCGCGGCGGATCGGTGACCTCGGCCGCGGCCGGCACCCCGGAAGCCTTGACCTCGGCGCTTGCAGTCGCACTGCTCATCGTGTCCACCCCCCTCTGCTCACGTTCGGCTCTTGCAGAGGATACCGTCTAGACTAGAAAAGTTTAACCAGGAGGAAATGCAAGATTGCCAAATAGTGCGTCGCGGCGCAACCACTGCTCAGCAAGAAATACATGACAACAGGTAAAAACTTGGACACCCATCCCAGCCGTCGGGTGTGAGTTCGCGTCCATGGACATTGAGGTCCAATGGGTCCCTTGGATCCCACCTGGACCCCAAAGCCGCCGGCTGCGCCCGCCGACTGCATGTACGATGCCCGTCTGACAGTCGGGTGCCTGCGCTCCTACCGAGATGCGTCATGGCGGAAGTCATGAGGAATTCCCGGAGGTTGAGAGTGGGTCTCCAGGCGCTCTGTCCCGGTGTAGACGTTGCAGCGGCCGTTCCTTGAGAACGCGGCGAGCGTCACGCCAGCACGCAGGGCCAGGTCGATGGCCAGGGAGCTGGCGGCGGACACGCTGACCACGACGGGGATGCGGGCGCGGGCGGCCTTCTGGACGATTTCGAAGCTGGCGCGGCCGCTGACGGCCAGGACCGTGGGGGCGGCGGGGAAGGGCGGTGTGGGCAACCGGAGCGGGGCGCGCACGGCGCCGGCCAGGACCAGGGCGCCCACCACCTTGTCCACGGCGTTGTGGCGGCCCACGTCCTCATAGGAGGCGAGCAGCTCGCCATGGGCATCCAGCGCGGCGGCGGCGTGCACTCCACCGGTGTGTTCAAACGTGTGCTGGATGTCGCGCAGGCGTTCGGTGGCGCGGGCCACGGTGTGGGCGGAGAGGACGGGGCCTGGAGCGACGGGGGCGCACGTGGCCATCAGGTCGTCCACGTCGCGGCGGCCGCACACGCCACAGGCGGAGGTGGTGAGGGTGCCGCGGCGGGTGGCCTCCACGCGCTCCAGGTCGAGCACGGCACCGGCGGCGGGAACGACCTCCAGCACGTTGCCGTACCCTTCCTCGCCGGGGTGGCCGCAGTGGAACAGGCTGCCCAGGTCGTCACGGTCGTTGAGGATGCCTTCGGCGAAGAGAAAACCCACCGCCAGCTCGCGATCATGCCCGGGGGTCCGCATGGTGGTGGCGACGGGGTCGCCATTCACGCGGATCTCCAGGGGCTCCTCCACGGCCACGCGGTCATCCTCGGCCGCACGGAGCGTGTCTCCGTCGAAGCGGCGCACGGGGCGGTGGGTGACGCCGCGCGGCTCTGGGCGAGAGACCTTGGATGTCGCGGATTGATCACGCAGCCACGCGGTGAGGAGGTCCGCGACGGCGGTGGCGGTGGCCGGCACGCGCGGGCGCGAGGCCACGGTGGACGGAAGCGTGGGCGCGTCCGTCACCAGGGCGAGCACGTCGGGGCGGGAGGCAGCGAGCGGGGATTCCAGGCCCTCGCGCCACACCTCCAGCTTCGGGAGGGGGCCGTCCTTCCAGCCCTCCACGAGCACCAGATCCACGCGGCCCGCGTCTCGCGCGAGGAGCGAAGGGGACAGGGGCTGCCGCGTGGTGAGCTGCGTGCCGTCCGGCGTGGAGAGGCCGGTGAGCGCGGCGCCCGCGGCGTCCAGGCGCGCGGTGTCGCTGCCCGGGCGGTGGAGCGGGTGCGCATCCGAGGAGTGCTTCACGTACGCGACGCGCAGGCCGCGCGAGGCCAGCTCCGGCAGCAGGCGCTCCAGGAGCGTCGTCTTGCCGGCGCCGGAGTGGCCGATGAGGGCGAGCGCGGGAGGCGGCTTCATACGGCCTCCACGGCGTGGAAGTCCGGTGCGTCGAAGAGCTGCACGTCCACGGACTCGCCCTGGGCGAAGTCGGCGCGACCGGCGGGGAGCACGGCCCAGCCCCGGGCGGCCACGTTCTGCAGAATCTGTCCGGCGCCCTGGGGACGCAGGCGGGCCCACGGTTCAACGCTGTCCTCGCGCGCTTCGAGCGCCGAGACGGTGACGAGGTAGGTGAGGCCGGCCTGCTTGTGGCGGGGCTCGGAGAGGCGGGCGCGGGTGACGCGGCGCTGTTCGATGACGCCCTGGTGCTTGAAGAGGAGGGGCCGCGCGAACTGGTCGAACGCGACGGTGGCGGCGCCGGGGTTGCCGGGCAGCACGACGACGGCGGTGGAGCCCAGGCGGGCCACGGCCACGGGCTTGCCGGGCTTGAGCGCGACGCCGTCCACGAGGAAGCGCGCGCCCATCCGGGTGAGGACGCGCTTCACGCAGTCCTTGTCGCCCACGGACGCGCCGCCGGTGGTGATGAGCACGTCGACCTGAGGCGCGAGCTGCTCCAGCTGGGCGTGCAGCTCCGCTTCGTCATCGCGCGAGCGGGCCAGGTGCGTGACGTCCGCGCCGGCCTCGCGGGCCAGTGCCGCCACGAGGATGCGGTTGCTCTCGAAGACCTGGTGGGGTCGCGCGGGCTGGCCGGGGGGAACGAGCTCGTCGCCGGTGGCGATGACAGCGACGCGCGGCGCTGGGCGCACGAGCGCGGTGGCTTCACCCAGCGACGCGAGCACGCCGAGCACGGTGGCGTCCACGCGCTGGCCGGCGGGGAACAGCGGAGTGCCGGGCATCACCTCTTCGCCAGCGCGGCGCAGGTCATGGCCGGGGGCGACGGAGACGAAGAGGTCCACGTGGGAGCCGTCGTCGGTGGGGCGCGCGGCCTCCTGGCGGACGACGGCGTTAGCGCCGGGGGAGAGGGGGGCGCCGGTGAAGACGCGCGCGGCCTCGCCGGGCTGGAGGGCGCGGCGCGGGAGGTGGCCGGCGTAGACGGTGTCGACGACGCGCAGGCGCGCGGGGCGGTCGCGGTTGGCGCCCCGGGTCTCCTCGGCGCGCACGGCCCACCCGTCCATGGCGGAGTTGTCGCAGCCGGGCAGCGCGCGTGACGCGACGATGCCAGCGGCGAGGAACCGGCCATGGGCTTCCATCAAGGGAAGCCGGGCGGGGGCCGCGGGCAGAATGGCAT
>NZ_RAWQ01000205.1:0-19509 GCF_003668965.1 Corallococcus sp. AB030 | reverse complement strand
ATTACCAAGCCATTCCCATGATGAAGGAGGAGCGACTGCTTCCGCTTGTCGAGCGCTTCGCCGAACTCCTCCATCAGCACCCTGTCTTCAAAGAAGCGCTCGGTTTCATATGAGGGGATGGCTCAGGCGGGCGGGCCCTTCCCACGCCTGGAGGCGCCACGGGGGCGCCTCCAGGGGAAAGCAAGCCGTGCCGTGATGGGTTCGGCTTCAATCCTTCACAGGCAATGGAACACGGCCTTCATTCCTGCCCAGCGACGTGAGGAAGCTCCACGCACTCGTCTCCCCGCCCAGGTACGTCTGGAAATGATTCTCCCCGGGGCGGTAGAGGTTCGTCTGCTTGAGCCGCTCGTGCAGCGCGGGCAGGTGGTAGTAGGGCACGGACGGGAAGAGGTGATGGGACAGGTGGTAGCTGGCGTTGAAGGGCGCGATGAAGAAGCGCTCGAACCAGGTGGCGGCCGCCACGTCCCGCGTCTCGTGCGTCTCATCCGGGGTGGCGGCGGTGAAGGGGTGCTCCACCACCGCGCGGATGCGGAAGGCCATCATCATCAGCGTCAGCGACGGGATGGACCACAAGAGCAGGTAGTGGAGCCAGCCGCCCGTGAGCGTGAGGAAGGTGATGAAGCCGGTGAGCCACAGCGCGTAGCGGATGTGCTCCGCGCGGGACGGCGGCGGGCCACCCTTGCCCATCGCGCGGCCCGTATAGGACCAGGGAATCATGATGCGCACGTGGGACGGAGTGAAGAAGCCCACCATGTCCCCCAGCAGCACCCGCGCCATGCCCCAGCGCGTGCGCGGGAACATCCACGCATGGTCGCGCTGCGCCGTGCGCCAGTACGGGTCCTTCTCCGTGTTGACATAGCGGTGATGCTCCGCGTGCTCCTTGCGATAGCCCTCCGTGGTGATGTTCATGGGGAACGCGCACAGCAGGTCCGCCAGCACGTCATTGGTCTTGCGGTTCGTGAGCAGGTGGTGGTGCGAGGCTTCGTGCACCAGGCTCAAAAGCGCGTGCTGCCGCGTGGAGATGACCACCGCGGCCAGCACCCACGCCCACCACCGGTCCACCTGCACCACGAACGCCACCGACAGCGCGATGATGAGCCATTGGCGCGCCACCGCCCACAGGCCGCGCGCGTTGGTCACCACCGACAGCTCCCTCACCGACGCCGTCAAGGCGCGACGGTCAAACGCACGGGAGGTGACCGCTTCCGAGTCATCCAGCGACAACGGTTCTGGAACGGCGAGCATCTGGGGACAGACCTCCTGCCGGGCGCGAGCGCTCTGGCGGAAGGCCGGGAGGTCGTTTCCTCCCCCGTCCAAGGCGACCCCCTGCCGCACACCCCGGTTCATGTGGGACTACGCCGCCTTGGCGGTAATAATCTCATAGCATGGTAATTGAGAGGTCTGAAAGACCCGCTCAATCTTACAGTCCTGACGGATGTGGCAGGTCCAATGGGTGCCTGGGGGGGACAGATGTTGAGTGGTGTCCAGAAGGCTGCCCCCAGGGAGGCCTGGCGCCCGGGAAGACGGGGGCCCACCGCCTTTTGACCGGTGCGATGGAGGGGATGTCCGTACACTGGACGGGAACCCCTTTCCGCGTTCGCGGCGGCCCCAGGAAAGGCGGGGAGGTTGCTGGACCTCCCCGTGAATGGATGCAGGCACCCTTCGATTTCCAGACGCTCTTCGAGCTGTCGCCCAATCCCTACATGCTGCTGGACCGGGAGCTGCGGTACGTCACCGCGAACTCGGCCTACCTGCGGGTGACCGCCAGCCGGCTGGAGAACCTGGTCGGGCGCACCCCCTTCGATGCGTTCCCGCACGACCCGGACGACCCGGCCAATGCCAGCACCCGGATGCTGCGCGACTCGTTCCGCCGCGTGCTGACGGAGCGGGTGCCGGACACGCTGGCCATCATTCCCTACCGGGTGCCCCGCCAGACGGACGGCGGCGTGGTGCTGGAGGAGCGCTACTGGAGCGCCACGCACACGCCCCTCCTGGACGGGCGGGGCGAGGTGGCCTTCATCCTCCAGCACACGATGGACGTGACGGAGCTGCATCAGCTCAAGCAGGCCGTGCGCGGCCCGGAGACGTCACTGGATGGGGGCGGGCCGCGGACGCAGTTGATGAGCGGAGTGCTCGCGCGCGCCCAGGCGGTGCAGGAGGCCAACCGGGTGCTGGACGACGAGCGCCGGCACCTGCGGCGCCTGTTCGAACAGGCGCCGGGCTTCATGTGTTCGCTGAAGGGGCCGGAGCACGTGTTCGAGCTGGCCAACCGCTCCTACCTCCAGCTCGTGGGGCACCGGGACCTGCTGGGCAAGACGGTGCGGGAGGCCCTGCCGGAGGTGGCCGGGCAGGGCTTCTTCGAGCTGTTGGACCGGGTGTTCACGACCGGCGAGCCCTTCGTCGGGCACAACATGGGGCTGCAGTTGCAGCGCGAGCCCGGGGGGCCGCTGGTGGAGGCCTTCCTGGACTTCGTCTACCAGCCCGTCATCGAGGCGGACGGCAGCGTCTCCGGCATCTTCGTCCAGGGCCACGACATGACGGCGCAGAAGCGGGCGGAGGACGAGCTGGCCCGCCACCGCGACCACCTGGAGGAGCTGGTTCGCGCGCGCACGCGGGCGCTGGAGGAGAGCGAGGCGGAGCGCCGCCAGGCGGAGGCCGCGCTGCTCCAGGCGCAGAAGATGGAGGCGGTGGGCAAGCTCACCGGCGGCGTGGCGCATGACTTCAACAACCTGCTCCAGGTGGTGAGCGGGAATCTCCAGTTGCTCCAGCGCGACACGGTGGGTGACTCGCGCGCGCAGCGGCGTCTGGAGACGGCGCTGGGCGCGGTGGAGCGCGGGGCGCGGCTGGCGTCGCAGCTGCTCGCGTTCGCGCGCAGGCAGCCCCTGGCGCCCACGGCGCTCAGCCTGGGACGGCTGGTGCGGGACATGGACGACCTCTTGCGCCGCGCGCTGGGCGAGGACGTGGAGGTGGAGACGGTCATCGCGGGCGGGCTGTGGAACACGTCCGTGGACCGCAACCAGTTGGAGAACGTCATCCTCAACCTGGCCATCAACGCGCGCGACGCCATGGACGGCCGGGGCAAGCTGACCATCGAGGCCGGCAACGCGATGCTGGATGACCACTACGCGATGATGCACCCGGAGGTGACGGCGGGGCAGTACGTGCTGCTGGCCATCTCCGACACGGGCGCCGGCATGACGCCGGAGGTGATGCAGCGCGCGTTCGAGCCGTTCTTCACCACCAAGCCGGAGGGGCGCGGCACGGGCCTGGGCCTGAGCATGGTGTACGGCTTCGTGAAGCAGTCCGGCGGCCACGTCAAAATCTACAGCGAGCTGGGCCACGGCACGTCCATCAAGATCTACCTGCCGCGCACCTTCCAGGCGGCGGCGCAGCCGGCGGAAACCGGTACGGGGCCGGTGGAGGGCGGCACGGAGACCATCCTCGTGGTGGAGGACGACGCGGCGGTGCGGGCCACGGTGGTGGAGGTGCTCACGGAGCTGGGTTACCGCGTGCTCAAGGCACACGACGGCCAGAGCGCGCTCGCGGTCATCCAGAGCGGCCTGCCGGTGGACCTGCTCTTCACGGACGTGGTGATGCCGGGGCCGGTGCGCAGCCCGGAGCTGGCGCGGCTGGCGAAGGCGCACCTGCCGGACATCGAGGTGCTCTTCACGTCCGGCTACACGGAGAACGCCATCGTGCACGGCGGCCGGTTGGATCCAGGCGTGAGCCTGCTGTCCAAGCCGTACCGGCGCGAGGACCTGGCGCGAAAGATTCGCGTGCTCCTGCGCGGACGCGAGCAGCGGTTGGCGGCGAAGCCGTACCGCGCGCCCACGCCCGCTCCCGTGGAGGCGAAGGCGAACGGTGCGCTGCGCATCCTCCTGGTGGAGGACGACGCGGACATCCGCGAATCCGCGTCCGAGCTGATGACGGACCTGGGGCACACCGTGCTCGCGGTGGAGAGCGCGGAGGCGGCGAGCGAGGCGCTGGCGAAGGATGCCTTCGACCTGCTCTTCACGGACGTGACGCTGCCGGGCAAGTCCGGCGTGGTGCTGGCGCGCGAGGCCGTGCGGCTGTATCCAGCCCTGCGAATCATCATTGCCTCCGGAGACTCGCGCGCGGTGTCGGCCGAGGACGGCAAGGCGCTGGAGCGTGTGGTGCTGCTGCCCAAGCCGTATGACCTGAACCAGATGGAGCGCGCGTTGGAGCAGGCCGCGATGGACGCGGGTTCCTCCGCACGGACGCGGTCGGCGTGACGGACGCTCAGGCCCGGACGGGCGAGTCCATCTACGTGTCCACGCTGCCGGGCCTGGAGCCCGCGCTGGAGTCGGAGGCGCGCGAACTGGGGCTGTCCTTCCGGCGCGCGGAGGGCGGCATCGAGTGCGAGGGCCCGTCCGGCCTGCACCAGACGGCGAACCTGCGCGTGCGCACCGCGAGCCGCGTGCTCCTGCGCCTGGGCACCTTCACTGCGCCCACCGCGGACGCGCTGGTGCATGGGCTGCAAGCGCTGCCCATGGCGGGCGTCTGGGACGGCAAGGTGCCACTGCGGCTGTCGGTGACGCTGCACCGCTCCGTGGCCCCGGGGCCCGCCGTGGTGCTGGAGTCCGCGGCCGTGGCCTGGGACCCGTGCGAGGTGACGGTCGCGGGACACCTGGACGAGGAGGGTGGGGGGCCGGAGCTCACGCTGCTGGTGCGCGGCGAAGGAGAGCGCTGGACGGTGAGCGTGGACACGTCCGGAGCGCCCCTGTACCAGCGCGGCTACCGGCAGGAGGTGGGCCGCGCGCCCCTGCGCGAGACGCTGGCCGCGGGCATCCTCCGGCTCGCGGGCTACGCGGGGGACGTGCCCCTGGTGGATCCGATGTGCGGCTCGGGCACATTCCTGGTGGAGGGCGCGTGGATGTCCCAGCGCCGCGCGCCGGGCCTGCTGCGCACGTTCGCGTTCCAGTCCTTCCCGTCCTACGACAAGGCGGCCTGGGCGCACCGCCGCGCGGAAGCGGAAGCGGAAGGGCTGGCGGAGCCTCGCGCCCCCATGCGCGGATACGACCTCAACGCGGGTGCGCTGGGCACGGCGCGGCGCAATGCCAGACGCGCGGGCGTGACGCTGACGCTGGAGCGGCATGACCTGCGCACGCTGAAGGCCCCTCCGGACGCACCCGGGCTGGTGGTGGCCAACCCGCCCTATGGCAAGCGCGTGGGCGAAACGGAGGACCTGCCGGACCTCTACCGTGCGTTGGGCGCGACGATGAACGGCGCGTTCCGCGACTGGCGCAAGGCGCTCATCGTCCCCGAGGATCCGAAGCTGGTGGCGGCGCTGGGACTGAAGGGCGCGAGGCAGCTCCAGGTGAAGAATGGCGGCCTGCGCTGTCTGCTGGTGCTGGCGGGCGGCTGAGCTAGAGCGGCAGCACCAGCTCGAAGCGCGCGCCGCCTTCGGGACGCGCGCCCGCGCGCACCTTGCCCCCGTGCGCGAGCACCACGCGGCGCACGATGGCCAGGCCCAGGCCCCGGCCGTTTGCGCGGGTGAGGAAGAAGGGCTCGAAGACGCGCTGCGGATCCAAGCCCGCGATGCCCGGGCCCTCGTCCTCCACGCTCAGCGAGACACCGTCCGGCACGCGGCGCACCTCCACGCGCACCGTGCCTCCGCGCGGCGAGGCCTGGATGGCGTTGCGCATCAGGTGCGTGACGGCCAGCTGCAACAGCGTCTCGTCGCCGGACAGGTCCGGCACGTCCGGCGCCTCGTCGAACGCCACGCGTGGCTTGGGCAGCTCCTCCCGGCCGTGGAGCAGCTGCGCGAGCGCGCGGTGCACCAGCTCACCCAGCGAGACGGGGCGCGGCCGGGGCTCCAGCGGGCGCACCGCGTCCAGCAGGTCGCGCACGATGTCCTCCAGCCGGATGGCCTCCTCCTCCAGCATCTCCACGGCGGAGGCGCCCGCGGGCCCCAGGCGGGGTTCACGCTTGAGCACCGCCACCGTGTTGAGGATGGCGCCCAGGGGATTGCGTACCTCGTGGGCCACGACGCCCGCCGCCTCGCCCAGCGCCGTCAGCCGCTCGCTGGCGATGAGCTCGTTCTGCAGGCGGGACACCTCCGCGAGCCGTGCCTCCGCCGCGCGGTGGTGCCGCACGTTCTCCAGCGCTCCGCCAATGAGCTGCGCGAACAGCTCCAGCGCCCCCGCGTTCGCGGGCGTCAGCGTGGTGGACTGCACCGCCAGCACGCCGAAGGGTTCGTCCCCCACGAAGATGGGCGCGTCCAGCGCGCGTGAGCCCGGCGGGTAGATGCGCTGGATGGTGTCCGCCACCTCCGGCGTGTGCAGCCGCCGCGCCGTGCTGAACGCGTCCGGATGGAACACCGCCCGGCGGCTCGTGAGCACCTCCGCCAGGTGTGGCATCCCCGAGCGGTGGAGGCGCACAGCGTGCACGTCCTGTCCGTACAGCCGCGACGCCGCCGCCAGGCTCTCCGCCTCCTGGCGCATGGGACCGTGGCGCAGGAAGTCCCCCTCCAGCAGCAGCACGGAGACGTAGAAGCCCTGCCGGTGAAGGGCGTCCACCGCCAGCTCCAGCACCGCGTCCTCGTCGCGGCAGCGCAGGAGCTCCGCCGCGGTGGCCACCAGCATGGTGGACAGCGTGCGCACCGCATCCCCGCCCTCCGCGTCCAGGAGCAGCACCAGTTGCTCCTCCGGCACGCGGCCCGGCGCGGTGACGGGGGAGAGCAGGTGCAGGCGTCCATCCGCGCCGCGCATGCGCACGAACGCGGGCCGCACCGGCGTGGGTTGCTCGCCGCGCATCAGCGCTTCGCACAGGGGCTCCACCCAGGAGCGCTCCTCCGGTCCGAAGCGCGCGGAGAGCTCCAGCAGTGACGGCAGCTCGTCCTCGCGCAGGCCCAGCAGCGTCCGCAGCGCGGTGTTGGCGAACACCAGCCGGTCCCCGCGAATCACGAACAGCGGCACCGGCAGCGCGGGCAGCAGGCCATCCAGCGTGCCGGGCGGGCCGGAGACGCTCATCGCCGCCCCTGCGTTCCAGGGGAACGGGAGCCCGGAGGCAATCGCCGCGCGGGTGCGCCGTAGGAAGGGATGAAGGCGTTGAGCACTGGAGGAGACACCATGAACTTCGCGAACGAGTTGGACCGCCGGGACCTGGAATTGAAGTCCGTCATGGCCGTGTGGGTCGCCTTCGTGGCGATGAGCGCGGTCTTCCTGGGGCAGTTGTTCTAATCCCGAGCGGAGTCACCCGCCCGGGAACCTGTCAGGGCTTCTTGGGGCGGCGGACGTACTGCTGGATGAAGTCCCGTTCCTCCGCGCGCAGCGAGCTCAGGCGCAACCCGTAGCCCTTGGGGTTCTTGCCGTCGTCCAGGGAGTTCTCCCAGATGACGGAGCTGCGCAGGGTCATCACCCGCTCCGGATCATCGAAGCGCAAGGTGAGCTCCACCTGCGTCCCCAGCCGCAGCGGCCGGTCCGTGCCGATGAACAGGCCGCCCGACGACAGGTTGATGATGCGGTGGTCGGTGAAGATGCCCATGTTCTTCATCGACACCTTCACGTCCGCGTGGAGCCGGTCGTCCGACCGGCGCTCCAGTCCCACGAACTCGGCGCTCGAATACGAGGGCGCGGGGGCGGCCATGGGGCGCCGGAAGGGCGCGGGCGCGGGCGGAGGCGGTGCGGGAGCCGGCGCGGGCGGAGGCGGCGTCACCGGACGCGTCGTGGGCGTCATCACCGGCGGAGGCCGGGGCGGCGCGGACGGAACCCCCGGACGCGTCATGCTGCCCGGCACGGGCGTCGGCGGAATCGCTGCGGCCTGCGGACGCGTGAAGGACCCCGGAACAGGCGTTGGCGGAATCGCTGCGGCCTGCGGACGCGTGAAGGACCCCGGAACAGGCGTTGGCGGAATCGCGGCGACCGGCGGACGCGTGAGGGAACCCGGCACGGGCGTCGGCGGAATCGCGGCGGCCTGAGGACGCGAGGCCTGCGGCGTCATCACCGGCGGCGGACGCGCGGGCACCGCGGTTCCACTCATCGGCAGCGGCGCGGAGGGCTGCGCGCCGCTCATGTCCAGCCGGGGCGGCGGGGGCGCGGGAGGCTGCATCGCGCCCTGGAGGAAGAGCGTCTCCGCCTCGCGGATCCGCCGCGAGAGGAAGTCGAAGATTTCAACGGAGACCTTGCGCAGCTCCGGATGCAGATCCGACGACAGGTGCTCCGGTGAGAAGCGCTTCGCCATGCGGAAGAAGGCGAGCCGGAACTCATCGAGCGACGCCTGCGGCTTGAGCCCGAACACCTCGTGCGGCGGCAGGTGCAGCAGTCCGCGCAGCTGGTTGCGAAGGCGCTCCGCCTGCTGGTTTTCGACGGAGGACGTGGGCGCCGCGGTGGTGAACAGGTCGCGGACCTCCTGGAGCTCCTGGAGCGCGACCCAGTTCGTGCCGTCGCGCGACGCGCGCACGGCTGTCTTCAGGCGACCGGAGGCGATGAGGTCGCGGAAGGCTTGCAGTTGCAGGGGGCCCAGCACTCGGCCGAGCGAATCTCCCACCCAGTAACCGACAACGGATGACGACACGAGGACCTCAGCGGAATCAGGACGCGAGCGCCTGGCGTACGGCGGCGGCGATCTCCAGGGGATGGAAGGGCTTGCCCACGAAGCCCATCGCCCCCGCGGCGATGGCCTGCTCCACCACGGGCTCCGCGTCCATGCTGCTGATGACCAGCACGCGCGTCTCCGGTGAAACAGTCTTGATGGCGCCCAGCACCTCCAGCCCGCTCTTCTTCGGCATGAAGAGGTCCAGGAACATCACCGCCGGCTGCTCCTTCTCCGCCAGCGCCAGCCCTTCCTCCCCGTCCGCGGCCTCCAGCAGCCGCAGGTCGATCCCCGTGTCCGCGATGACGTCCTTGAGGATGCGACGCACGAAGCTGTCGTCATCCACCAACAGCAGGGTAGGTAGTCCGGGCATGGGCGGAGGATACATAAGACGCGCGACGTTTGGGCGCGCGCATCCCACGTGCCTGCTCGGCTTTTGGGTTAAGGGGTGGGCATGTCCACCAATCCCGCGCTGTCCCATTTCGAGGCCCACAAGGCCGCGTACCTGGAGGACCTCAAGGCACTCGTACGCATACCCAGTGTGTCCTTTCCCGGGTTCGACGCCGCCCTCGTGCGAAAGAGCGCGGAGGCCACCGCGGCCCTGTTGAAGGACCGTGGGTTTGAAAACGTTCAACTGCTCGAAATCGAGGGCGCGCATCCGTATGTCTATGGCGAGGTGCTCAAGGCGCCGGGCCGTCCCACGCTCCTCCTCTACGCGCACCATGACGTGCAGCCCGCGGGAGACGAAGCAGCCTGGAAGAGCCCGCCCTTCGAGCCCGAGGAGCGCGACGGCCGCCTGTACGGACGCGGCGCGGCGGACGACAAGGCAGGCATCGTCGTGCACACCTCCGCCGTGGACGCATGGCTCAAGAGCACCGGCCAACTCCCACTCAACGTGAAGGTCATCATCGAGGGCGAGGAGGAGGCGGGCAGTGACCACCTGGGTGCATTTCTCCAGAAGCACGCGAAGCTGGTGGCGGCGGACGCCATCGTGTTGACGGACACGACCAACTTCGACACGGGCCTGCCGTCCATCACCACGGCGCTGCGCGGGCTGGTGACGGTGGACGTGGAGGTGCGGGGGCTGCAGCAGGCGGTGCACTCCGGCATGTGGGGTGGGCCCATTCCGGATCCGGCGATGGCGCTGTGCCGGATGCTGGCGTCGCTGACGCACGCGGATGGCACCATCGCGATTGAAGGCGTGATGGAGCAGGTGAAGCCGCTGACGGAGGCGGAGCGCCAGAGCATCCAGGCGCTGCCCGGCGACGACGCGACCTTCCGCGAGCAGGTGGGCCTGCGCGAGGGCGTGCAGCTGCTGGGCGGTGGGCGGCACCCCTGGGAGACGAACTGGCGTCAGCCGAGCCTGGCCATCAACGCCATCCAGGCCAGCAGCCGCAAGGACGCGCGCAACATCGTGGTGGAGTCCGCGTGGGCGCGCGTGGGCATCCGCGTGGTGCCGGACATGGATCCGGAGGACGTGCAGCGCCGGCTGGTGGCGCACCTGAAGAAGGTGTGCCCGTGGGGCCTGGAGCTGGAGATCCGCGAGGACCAGGCATCCGGCTGGTGGTACACGGATTCGTCGCATCCGGCGTTCCAGGCGGCGTTCCGCGCGCTGGAGAAGGGCTACGCGAAGAAGCCGGTCACCATCGGGTGCGGTGGCTCGATTCCGTTCGTGGAGCCGTTCGCGAAGGAGCTCGGCGGCGTGCCCGCGCTGCTCATCGGCGTGGAGGATCCGTACACGTACGCCCATTCGGAGAACGAGAGCCTGCACCTGGGCGACTGGGAGAAGGCCATCCGCTCCGCCATCCACCTCTACGAGGAGCTGGCCAAGTCGCTGACCCCTCGCGGCTGAGCGGGGAATGGGGTGGAGTGCGCGCCTCATGCGCTCACCCCGTCCCGTCTGGAGTGTCCTCGCCGTCCTGAGCTGTGTCCTGTCCTCCACGGGGGCCCTGGGAGCGGAAGCGCCCTGGGCCGTCGTGCTGGGTCAGGACGCGAATGCGCCCGCGCTGTCCAAGAAGCTGGCCGAGCTGAAGAAGGACCGCGCGCTGGCGTGGGTGAAGCCGGCGAAGGGCTTCCCCAAGGTGATGGCCGCGAAGGCGCTTCCGGGGCTCGAAGAGGGGCAGCAGTTCGCGGTGCTGGGCGTGTGCGGCACGAAGGAGGACGCGGACCGCGCGATGGCCCTGGTGCTGCCCTGGGCGCAGGACGCGTCCGTGCGGCAGCTGACCGGCACCGCCGCGCTGTCGTGCCCCACGCCCAACGCGCTGAAGTCGCCGCTCAAGACGGACGCGAAGGTGGCGGCCTCGCATCCTTTCCCGAACGCGCCGGGCCTGGTGCTCACCGAGCACCGGTTGAACCCGCGCACGGTGATGGAGTGCCAGTCCTCGGACCTGCTCTTGCGCGTGGCTCAGGGGCCGGCCGTGCTGGCGGAGGTCCTGATGAAGGGTCGGTGCGTGGGGCCGTGCACGCCGGAGGCTCAAGCCCAGGCGAAGGAGCGCGTCATGGCGCTTCAGGCCCAGGCGAAGCAGGGCAGCACGACGGCGGAGCTGCTCCTCAAGGACAGTGCCACGAGCTGCATGGCCCGGGATGCACGCGTCCAGAAGGTGGTCACCGACCTGGGGATGCCCATGGCGGTGGTGGCCGTCGGCTCGACCATCGTGAGCATGAAGAAGCCGGACGGCGTCCTGATGGCGCCGGGCTGCGGGAAGCTGGTGGAGTCGCCCTCCCTGACGGAGCCCGGGGCGGACGACCTGTCGCTGGTGGAGCTCATGGCGGATCAGCCGGGACCGGAGGCGTGGAAGCGCTTCAATGTCTCCGTGGCGGGCCAGCACGTGGCCCATCTCGTGTGGAACGCCCGCAAGTGCGAGTGGCAATCGGACGCCCCGGAGCCCGAAGGCCAGGACATGTGACGTCCTGGCCCGTGCCCGCGGCCCGTCACAGGCCGCGGAAGCGGTCCGTGGCTTCGATGAGCGCGGAGGTGTTGCCGGGCTCGTTGGCGGAGTGGCCCGCGTCCGGCACGATGACGAACTGGGCCTCCGGCCACGCGCGGTGCAGGGCCCACGCGCTCTCCGGCGGGCACACGACGTCGTAGCGGCCCTGCACGATGACGGTGGGGATGTGCCGGATGCGGTGCACGTCGTCCAGCAGCTGGGTGTCCGTGCGCAGGAAGCCCTTGTTCACGAAGTAGTGGCACTCGATGCGCGCGAAGGCGATGGCGAAGTCGTCGCCCGCGTTGCGCGCGATGAGCTCCGCGTTGGGGTACAGGCAGCTGGTGCGGCCCTCCCATACGCTCCACGCCTTCGCGGCCTCCTGCTGTGAATGCTTGTCGTCACCCATCAGCCGCTTCGCGTAGGCCTGGAGCAGGTCGCCGCGCTCTTCCTCGGGGATGGGCGCGAGGAAGTGCTCCCACGCGTCCGGGAACATCGCGCTCGCGCCGCGCTGGTAGAACCAGTCGATCTCCTGCTTGCGCAACAGGAAGATGCCGCGCAGCACCAGCTCCGTGACGCGCTCCGGGTGGGCCTCCGCGTACGCGAGCGACAGGGTGCTGCCCCACGAGCCGCCGAAGAGCATCCAGCGCTCCAGGTCCAGGTGCTCGCGCAGCCGCTCCATGTCCGCCACCAGGTCCCAGGTGGTGTTCTCCATCAGGCTGGCGTGCGGCGTGCTGCGGCCACAGCCTCGCTGATCAAAGAGGATGATGCGGTACACGCTGGGGTCGAAGAAGCGGCGCTGCTTCGGGTCGGTGCCGCCGCCCGGGCCGCCGTGCACGAACACCACGGGCTTGCCCTTCGGGTTGCCGCTCTCCTCGAAGTGCACCGTGTGGCCACCGGTGACCTTCAACTGGCCGGTGCGGTAGGGCTCGATGGCGGGATAGAGCGTTCGCAGCGGCGTGGGTGCGGGCACGGGGTTCCTTCCTTGGGAATGAGGTGCGGCGCAACCTAACAACAGACGGCGCCCACGGGGCGAGCCGTTCAGAGATACCACGTCAGCCCGAGAACGAGTCGCCACGGTCCTCCTTCGAGGATGGTGCCTCGCTGATGCGGGCCGCCATCGCGCTCCTGGAAAATTTCACACCGGAGGCGAGGAGGACGGGCAGCGTGAAGCGACTGCGGGGCACGGGGCCTCCGGGGGAGGGACTGCTTCCTCCTACGGAGCGGCCACCGTGCCCTGGTCGTCCGCGCTCAGGGCTTCGGCGGTTCCGGCGGCTTGGGCGCGGGCGGCACGCCGCGTCCGGCCTGGGCCACCATGCGCACCTCGGCGTTCTCCCCGAGCGCGAAGCCGTCGCCCTTCGTCTCCAGGTCCGTCGCCTCGATGACGTCTCCGCGCTGGAGGTGGAAGAACTTCTCGTTCTTCTCCGAGCGGTGGCGCTCCTGCATCGCCAGGCCCACGCGCCCCTCCGGTCCGCAGCCGATGTAGCGCTGGCGGCCCTTGCCCTCCAGCGACTCGCTGACGATGCGGAACAGCCGGCCCGGCGGAGGCTCCGGCCACGGCTCGCCCTTGGGCGCCAGCAGCAGGTAGCTCATCTTGAGCGATTCCTTGTGGAAGCCCGCCACGCGCGCCAGCTCCTCCACCACGCGAGGCATGGGCCACGCGCGCTCGGCGTGGCACCAGTCCGTCTCCTTCACCAGCGCGGGGCAGGCGCCGCGATACATGCACGGCGCGCGGATGGCGTAGCCGCGCTCCACCATCAGGTCGCGCACCTTGAGCAGGTTGCGGCTCGTCTCGCGCAGCGCGGGCTCCATCACCAGCAGGCTGCCGCCCTTCTTCACCTTCGCGAGCACCGACTCCAGCAGCGCCGCGCGCGGCTTCAGCGCTTCATCCGTCGCGCCGTACAGCTCGTTCACGACGTGTCCCATCGTGATGAGGTCGTACTGGCCATCCGGCAGCGTGGCGTTCTTCTTCATCGGATCCCACTCGCGCGTGGCCATGGCCTCGCCGGCCTCCGTGGCCAGCTCGCGCGCCAGGTTCAGCGCGGGCTTGCTGCGGTCCGCGGCCGTCACTTCGCTGGCGCCCGCGTCCATGGCCGCGAAGGCCACCGGGCCCGGGCCGCTGCCCAGGTCCAGCACCTGCCGCGGGCGGTTCGGCAGCTCACCCAGCACCTGGCGCGCCTGGGCGTAGGACACCGGCCAGTAGAAGAGGAGGTAGGCGCCCAACAGGCGCGGGTCGTCCATGTACCGGGCGCCGGCCAGCTGGCGCTCGCGGGTGAGGCCGTGCGACAGCTGCTTCACGCCCGCGCCCACCTCCTTGACCTCCTGCGGCGTGAGGCGTCCTTCCGGCCCGTCCTCTCGACCCCGGGACGCGCGCCACACGGAGATGAGCCGGGGCAGCCATCGCTCCAGGTCCTTGCTGTATGCGTTGCTCATCGTTGCCTTCACATCAGGGGTCGCCACCCGGAGGCGACCGCGTTAAACCCATCCCGCCATGATTTCCGTCCGAGGACTGCGCAAGCACTATCAGGTCCACAAGCGCCCGCCTGGCCTGAAGGCGGCCCTGCGCTCGCTCGTCCACCGCAGCTACACGACCGTCAAGGCCGTGGACGGTATCTCCTTCGACATCAAGCCCGGGGAGCGCGTGGGCTTCCTGGGCCCCAACGGCGCGGGCAAGACGACGACGCTCAAGGTGCTCGCCGGCCTGCTCCACCCGTCCGAGGGTGAAGTCACCGTGGATGGCCACGTGCCCCGGCTGCGCGAAGAGGCGTTCCTCAAGAAGATCATGCTGGTGATGGGGCAGAAGCAGCAGCTCCTGTGGGACCTGCCTCCGTCGGAGACGTTCGAACTCAACCGCGCCATCTACGACGTGCCCCGCCTCCAGTACAAGCAGACGCTGGATGAGCTGGTGTCGCTGCTGGAGCTGGGGGACCTCATCGGCAAGCCCACGCGGCAGCTCAGCCTGGGGGAGCGGATGAAGTGCGAACTGGCGGCGGCCCTCATCCACCGCCCCCGGGTGCTCTTCCTGGATGAGCCCACCATCGGCCTGGACGTGTCCATGCAGGTGACGATGCGCGCGTTCATCAAGGCCTACAACGAGCAGACGGGCGCCACGCTCATCCTGACCAGCCACTACATGGACGACGTGGCGGCGCTCTGCCCGCGCGTCATCGTCATCGACAAGGGGCAGCTGTCCTACGACGGCAGCCTGGACGCGCTGGTGCAGCGCGTGCGCCCGGAGAAGCGCGTGGTGCTGCGGCTGGGACAGCCGGTGGACGCAAGCCTGCTGGCTTCGCTGGGCAAGGTGGTGTCGCACGAGCCGGGTTCGGCGGTGCTCCAGGTCCAGCAGGACGCGGTGAACGCCACGGTGGGCCGCGCGCTGTCCACGCTGCCGGTGACGGACCTGACGGTGGAGAACGCGCCCCTGGAAGAGGTGATGAGCGAGCTGTTCCAGGAGAGCAAGGCGCGCCGGGCGGAGGCCGCCCGGGAGGCGGTGACGGCGTGAGTCTGCGCACGGCCCTCAAGGCGCTGCCCACGATGCTGCGCATCGGCTTCTCCGAGGCGGTGGCCTACCGCGCGGAGATGATCATCTGGGTGCTGGCCACCACCATGCCGCTCATCATGCTGGCCCTCTGGTCGGCGGTGGCGCGCGGCGGGCCGGTGGGGCGCTTCGGGCAGGCGGAGTTCACGGGCTACTTCCTCGCGGCCTTCTGCGTGCGGCAGATGACCAGTTCCTGGGTGGCGTGGCTGGTCAGCTACGAGGTGAAGCAGGGCACGCTGGCGATGCGGCTCTTGCGGCCCATCTCCCCGCTGCTCGCGTACGCGACGGAGGTGTTGGCGGGCATTCCGCTGCGCGTCGCCATCGTCCTGCCCGTGCTGGGCATCAGCCTGTGGGTGGCGGGCGCCGAGCGCGCCGTGCCCACGTCGCTGGGAGGCTGGGGGCTGTTCGCGCTGGGCATCGTGGGCGCGTGGCTGATCACGTTCTATCTGAACGTGCTGCTGGGCACGCTGAGCCTGTTCCTGGAGAGCAGCCAGAAGCTGATGGAAGTCTACATGGTGCTGTTCTTCGTCTGCTCCGGATACATGTTCCCGGTGGAGTTCTTCCCGCCCGGCGTGCGCACCGTCATGGAGTGGTTGCCGTTCCGCTACCAGATGGGGCTGCCGGTGGAGCTGATGACGGGGGCGCACGCGACGAAGGAGGCGTGGGAGTTGCTGGCCGCGCAGTGGACGTGGGTGCTGGGCCTGGGCGTGGTGTCCATGGCTGTCTGGCGGCGGGGCCTGGCGCGCTTCGCGGCGTTCGGAGGGTAGGGCGGTGGTGAACGCGAAGCGCTACCTGCGCCTGCTGGGCGTGCAGTTGAAGGCCTCCGGGCTCCTGGCATTGCAGTACCGCGCGGACTTCCTGGCGGAGGGGCTGACGTCGTTGGCATGGACGTTCACCGCGCTGGCGCCGCTGTTCGTCGTCTTCAACGCGCGGCCCAGCATCGAGGGGTGGACGTTCCAGGAGTCGCTGCTGGTGGTGGGCTGGTTCACGTTGCTCCAGGGCGTGCTGGAGGGCGCCATCAGCCCCAGCCTCACGGGCATGGTGGAGCACATCCGCAAGGGCACGCTGGACTTCGTGTTGCTCAAGCCCGCGGACGCGCAGTTCCTGGTGTCCACGCAGCGCTTCCTGCCGTGGCGCGCGGTGAACGTGCTGTCCGGCGTGGGGCTGTTCGTCTACGCGTTCGTGTCGCTGGGGCGCTGGCCGTCGCTGCCGGGCGTGTTCGCGTCGCTGGTGTTGCTCGGGACGAGCATGCTCATCCTGTATTCGATGTGGATCCTCGTGGTGAGCGCGGCCTTCTTCGTGGTGAAGGTGGACAACCTCACGTACCTGTTCACGTCCATCTTCGACGCGGCCCGCTGGCCGTCCTCGGTGTTCCGGGGCTCGCTGGCGTGGGTGTTCACCTTCATCATCCCGCTGGCGCTGATGACCACCTTCCCCGCGCTCGCGCTGCTGGGCCGGCTGCCGTGGACCTGGCTCGTGGGCGCGGTGGTGGGCTCGGTGGCGTTCGCCGCAATGGCGCGTTGGGTGTGGCTGATGTCCATCCGCCACTACACGTCCGCGAGCAGCTGAAGCCTCAGGGCCGCCGGGGCGCCTGCCGGGCCCACTCCGCGCGCACCAGGTGGGGGAGCAGCTTGTCGTAGGCATGGCCGGGGTAGCGCTCCTTCAGCTTCGCCTCCACCGCCGCGAGTGGATCCCCGCTGGGGTGTTCCGAGCGCCGCTCGCGGGTCACTTCCTCTCGCACGGCCTGGACGTAGGCGGTCTGCGCGTCCAGCAACTCCGGGCCGCCGGGCAGGCCGCGCCCCGGGTGGATCCACTTCGGTTTCAAGGCGCGCAGTTCGTCCAACCGCTGGAGCCACTCGGTGGTGTCGCCGCCTTCGAACCAGGTGTGCGTGTCCCGCGCGACGAGGTCGCCGGTGAAGAGGTGGCCCTCCCATTCCACGACGACGTGGGCCGCGCTGGAGCCCGCGCCCAGGACGTGGGCCTTCAGCGTGACGCCCGCCGCGCTCAGCTCCCGGGTGCTGTCGCCGAAGCTGTCCGCGAGCACGAGCTCCCGGGGGTAGCGGCCGTTCCAGTACTGCTTGAAGAGGGAGGGCGCCCACTTCTCGTGGACGGCGGGAATGCGCTCGCGCACCGGGCCGGAGGTGACGACCGGGATTCCCAACTCCTTGAGCAGGGCCGTGCCGTTGAAGCTCTCCGGATTCGCGTGGAGGACGATGGCGAGCTTCGCCTCCTTGCCGGTGGCGTCCTTCGCGAACGCCAGTTCCTTGCGCAGCGCGGAGGGCAGCAATTGCGTGTCGATGAGGACCAGGCCCTCCGGACCTTCAATCCAATAGGACGCGGTCTGGAGTGACCACTGGGAGGAGATGTATTCGCCGACCCGGAGGTCGCCCTGCTCCTGGAGGGAGCGGGAGCGGTAGTGGGTCTCGACGACAGGCTGGGTCGCGCCGCAGCCCCACAGGACAACGGCCAGCGCGGCGGCGAGAATCATTCTCATGAATCCCGATGATACCTGCGGGTGCTGATTGATAGGAATTCCGTTGTTGTATTTCCTTCGTCTGGGTTAAGGGGCCGCCCCCCCATGCGGTGAAAGCCGCATCCCCCATGAAGTGAAGGAAGTCCCCCTCGATGACCCGTATCCGTTTTCACGGCCTGCTGGCCGCGCTCGCGCTTGCGTTCGCGACAGCCTGTGCCCCCGAAGCTCCGTCTTTCATTGACGCTCCCTCCACCTCCGCCTCTCGCCTGGACGCGTCCTCGTGGGGCAGCGCCGGCACCATGGCTTCCGTGCGCGTGGATGCCACGGCCACCCTGCTGCGCAATGGCTATGTGCTCGTCGCGGGCGGGGGCACGTCCGCCGCGGAGCTGTATGATCCGCGCACCAGCCGCTGGTTCTCGCTGGGCGCCATGGCCACGAGCCGCCAGCGCCACACCGCCACGCTGCTGGCCTCCGGCAAGGTGCTGGTCGTGGGTGGAGGCACCTCCGTGCTGGCCTCTGCCGGCGCGGAGCTCTTCGACCCGGACACCAACAGTTGGTCCGCGGCGACGGGACTGGACCTGCCCCGCACCCAGCACACCGCGACGCTGCTCCCTGATGGCCGGGTGCTGGTGGCGGGCGGCGACAGCGGCTTTGGCAACGCGCTGTCCAGCGTGATGCTCTACTCCCCCGCGACCCATTCCTGGTCCGTCACCGGCCAGATGAGCGCGGCCCGCCTGGGCCATGCGGCGACGCTGCTGCCGGATGGGCAGGTGCTGGTGACGGGCGGGCGGGACAGCGCCAACGGGAACGTGCTCGCGACGGCGGAGCGCTATGACCCCGCGACGGGCGCGTGGACGGCGGTGGGCTCCATGGTCACGCAGCGCACGGGGCACACGGCGACGCTGCTGCTCTCCGGGCAGGTGCTGGTGGCGGGCGGTTTCGCGGGCAGCCTCGCCACGAACACCTCCGAGTTGTTCGACCCGGGCACGGGCAGCTGGACGTCCCAGGGCGCGCTGCCGTCCCAGTCCGTCTTCCACACCGCGACGCTGCTCACCTCCGGGCAGGTGCTGGTGACGGGCGGCTCCACGGGCGGCCAGCCCTACCTGGACGGCGCCGCGCTCTACACGCCGGCCACCGGCGTCTGGACGGCGACGGCGACGATGGCCTCGCGCCGCATCAGCCACGCCTCCGCGCTGCTCCCGACGGGAGAGGTCCTCGTGTTGGGCGGAGTCCCCCAGGCGGGTTCGCGCAGTGCGTCCGCGGAGCGCTACCGCCCGTCTGTCCTGCCGTGGAGCACGGCCGCGAGCCTCGGCTCCGCGCGCTCGCAGCTCAGCGCCACCCGGCTGAACACGGGCGACGTGCTGGTGGCGGGCGGGGCGTCCTCCTCGGGGGCCGCGCTCGTGAGCGCCGTGCTGTACGACGAGGTGACGAACCGCTGGCAGGACACCGGCTCACTGCGCACCGCGCGCTTCCTGCACTCCGCCACGCCCTTGAATGACGGCCGCGTGCTGGTGAGCGGCGGGCAGCGGGACGCCTCCACCTGGCTGTCCGCCACGGAGGTGTACGCGCCCGCCACGGGGACCTGGACGCTGGTGGGAGACCTGGGGACGGGACGGGCCCGTCACACCGCGACGCTGCTCCCGGTCTCCGGCCAGGTGCTGGTGACGGGCGGCGCGTCGGGCTCGAGCACGTCCTCCACACTCGCCAGCGCGGAGCTGTTCAATCCGGCCACGGGCACATGGAGCGCCACGGGCGCCATGGGACACGCGCGCACGTACCACACGGCCGTGCCGCTGCCTTCGGGCGAGGTGCTGGTGATGGGTGGCAGCTCCACCGGGGCGGACGCCATCACCGCGAGCGCGGAGTTGTTCAATCCGGCCACGGGCACGTGGCGGCCCACGGCGTCCATGGCGGTGGCGCGCTACGGCCACATCGCGGTGCCGCTGGGCAATGGCAGCCAGGTGCTGGTGGCGGGCGGCTGGGGCGTGGGTGGGCCGCTGCGCTCGGCGGAGCTGTACGAC
>NZ_RAWQ01000204.1:0-19526 GCF_003668965.1 Corallococcus sp. AB030 | reverse complement strand
CCCATGTTCCTCCCCCGTGCCGCCCCCCTGGCGCTGACGCTCGTGCTCCTGTCCGCATCGACCGCCCTCGCACAGGGCGTGCCCTCCTCCACCAGCGAGCCTCGCGCCGTGGAGGTGGACGTCCACGCCACCGACGCCGGCCAGGCCCTCTCCGCCGAGGACGCCCTCCGCCTGGGCTTCTCCCCGGACGCAGGTGACACGGCGCTCGTGCCGCCCAGCCTCACCGCCGACGCTCCCGCCGCATGGCCTGAAGGACTGGAGGGCACGCCGGGCGAGGTGGAGCTGGAGCTGCTGGTGGACGTGGAAGGCCGCGTCGCGGAGGCGAAGGTGGTGCGCGCCGCCGCCGAGCCTCGCCTTACCGACGCGGCGCTCGCCGCGGCCCCGGGCCTGCGCTTCATCCCGGCCACACTGGCTGGCACTCCCGTGGCCGTGCGCCTTCCATTCGTCTACCGGTTCACGCCGCCCGTGCAGGTCCCCGCCTCCACCACACGCATCACCGGCGAGGTGCGCGCACGCGGCACGCGTCGCCCGCTACAGGACGCGGCCTTCTTCCTGGACGGCGCGCTCCAGCCCGCCACCACCACGGACGCTCGGGGTCTCTTCACGGTGGACGTATCGCCGGGCTCGCACACGCTGGAGGTCCGCGCTCCTGGCCATGCGACGACGGTGTTCACGGAGACGCTGACGCAAGGACAGACGCTCCAGGTCGTCTACCGCCTCCAGCCTCGCGAGGTGAACCCCTACGAAACCGTCGTGCGCGACGAGCGTCCACGCACGGAGGTCACCCGCATCAGCCTGCACGAACAGGAGATCCGCGAGGTGCCCGGCACGCTGGGCGACCCGTTCCGCGTGGTGATGCTGATGCCGGGCGTGGGCAGTCTCGCGTCAGGCATCAGCTATCCGGTGGTGCGTGGCAGCCAGCCCGCCGCCACGGGCTTCTTCCTGGACGGCGTGCGCATCCCGATGCTGTACCACCTGCTGCTCGGGCCCGCGGTGGTGCACCCGGACTTCATCGACACCGTGGACTTCTATCCGGGCACGCCGCCGGTGCAGTACGGCCGCGTGCTGGGCGGCGCGGTGGAGGGACGCCTCAGCCGCCCTCGCGAGGACCGGCTGCACTTCACCGCGTACGCGGACCTGCTCAACGCGGGCGGCTTCATCGAACAGCCCTTCGAGTCCACCGGCACCAGCGTCAGCCTGGCGGGCCGCTTCAGCTACTCCGCGCTGCTCATCTCGCTAGCGGCCAATGCCTTGCAGAAATCGGAAGCGGAGCGACTGCGCGCGGGCTTCTGGGACTACCAGGCGCGCGTCGAGCAGAAGGTGGGTAAAGGCCGCCTGCGCCTGTTCGCGCTGGGCAGCTCCGACGACGTGGGCATCTCGCCGGAGCTGCGGGCCGAAGCGGACGGAGCCGGCGTCGTGTCGCGCTTCCACCGCATCGACCTGCGCGGCACGCACCCGGTGGCGGACGGCGAGGGCGAGGTCGGCATCACGCTGGGCTGGGACGGCCTGGGCCTCACCGGCGAGCGGACGCGCGACACCGGTGGCGACCTCTTCCGCGAGAAGGTGGGCGAGTACGGGCTGCGCCAGGCGAGCATCGCCGCGCGCGCGGGGTGGCGCCGCACGCTGACGTCCTCGCTGGACCTGGCCGTGGGCGCGGACGTGGAGCACCGCCGCTCCGCCACCACGCTCATCGGCACCGCGCGGCCTCCGGGCTGGCGGCCCTCCGACGACGCGGATCCGCTCAAGCGGCCCAGCGCGCTGGCCACCTTCTCCGGCGCGTATGCGTCCGTCACGTGGAAGCCCTCGGAAGACTGGGTGGTGACGCCGGGCCTGCGCGTGGATGCGTACCACCTGGTACCGGGCATGACCTTCACCGCGGTGGAGCCGCGCCTGTCCGTACGCCGCACACTGACGGACACCCTCACGCTCAAGGGCGGCGCGGGCCTGTTCCACCAGCCGCCCACCGTGCTCGTGCACGTGCCCGCCATCGACACCGCGAGCCTGCGCTACGGCCTCCAGTCCGGCGCGCAGTTCGACGTGGGCGCGGAGTGGAAGGCCTTCGAGGGGCTGGAGCTGAGCGCGGACGCGTACTTCAACCCGCTCTCCCGCGCGGTGGAGTTCGACCTGGTGGACGTGGCGGAGAACCGCCGCCGCCGGGGCGGCCTGGGCGAGGACCCCGCCACCACCGGCTACGCCTACGGCTTCGACCTGATGGCGCGCCATCCGCTGGGCCGCCACTGGTTCGGCTGGGTGTCCTACAGCTTCCTGCAGAGCAAGCGGAAGGCGCGCTTCGCCCGCATCGGCGACGACAACCGCGTGCTGGAGACGGTGGAGGGCACGCTGCCCTTCGCCTTCGAGCAGGCGCACACCTTCAACGCCGCGCTCAGCTACAAGTTCGGCAACAACTGGACCGTGGGCACGGTGGTGCACTTCAACACCGGCCGTCCGGAGACGGGGCAGCTCACCTCCCAGACGCAGCGCTGGGTGACGAACGGCGACGGCTCGACGGAATGGGTGCGGCAGGACCTGGACCGCACGCAGCGGCTGGCGCCGTTCTTCCGCGTGGACGCGCGCATCGCGAAGTCGTGGGCCTACCAGGACTTCACCCTGGACGCGTCACTCGACGTGCTCAACCTCTCCGCACAGCAGGAGGTGGTGGCCTACGAGTACCGCTCCGAAGGCGGCGACTACGAGGGCTCCCCCCACAAGGACGTCCGCCCCGCGCGGGTCCCCATGCGCATCCCCGTCATCCTCCCCCTCTTCGGGCTCAAGGCGACCTACTGACATGCGACGCGCACTCGTCACTTCCCTGGGACTGCTGGCCTTCACCACCGCTGGCTGCGACCGCCATCCCGAGGACCCCATCTTCGCGTACGGCCGCGCGCTCCACCGCGACGGCACGCCGCGCTCCGGCGAGACGCTGACCCTGGAGCGGCTGGAGGACGACGTCTTCACGCCGCTCACCACCGCCACCACGGAGGCCTCGGGCGACTTCACCCTGGAGATGCTGTCCGGGGACGCCGTGCGCGAGGAGGACTACTACAGGCGCTCGAACCGCCTGCGGCTGGCGCTGCCGCTGGACGCGGACGGCAGCGGCACCTTCCTCTCGTTCACCCTGCAGGACGACGTGGAGCTGCCCACGCTGAAGCCGTGGGATGCGCGCCCGATCGTGGGCAGCAGCGACCAGGGCCCCACCGTGGCCTTCCCGCCCGCGCCCCCGGCACCTCCCGTGCCGGAGACCGGCGACACGCTGGAGCTGCTCGCCGACGACGGTTCGACGATTCCCCTGCTGCCCACCGCCCCGGAGCCCCTGCTGTGGGTCACGTCCGGCGGCGAGCTGCTCTGGCGGCGGAAGGGCACGGAGTCCCCATGGACGCCGAGCCCGTACGTGCTGGAGGACTTCGCCGCGCCCCAGGTGCGGCTGCGCGCCGCCAGCATGGGCTCGTGGTTGTTCTCTCCGCTGGGCGGTGAGCCCAGCTCCGTCTATTTCCGGCAGGAATGGCGCACCGGCGCCGAACCGCTGCCCGCAGGGACGCTGCGCCCCATCAGTCGCGGCGCGACGTGCGAGCCGTCCTTTCCGGATGTCTGTCCATGGACGGATGGCCTGCTCACCCCGGTGGACTTCTGGGAGAAGGAGACCGACCCCCGCTTCCACAACGTCGTCATCACCCTGCCCCAGCCGGCCCCGCCGCGCCGCGCGGTGGTGCGCGGGCTGTACTACCTGCAAGGCAGGGGCGGTAAGGATTGGCTCGTCCTGGAGGGCAGTGTTGACGGCGAACAGTGGCAATCCCTGGCGCGCGTCGTACTGCGGGACATGAGCCCGCTGGAGCAGTCCCTGCGCGATGCGACGTTCGGCCTCTACACCGAGCCTGCCGAGGGGGCATCTCCCTATGGGGACGGGATGCTCCGCCTGGGCGTCCAGGAGCCCGTCTTCCAGGACGTGCCCCTCTCCAGCACCGGGCCCGTGCGCTTCGTGCGGCTCTCCGTGGAATCTCTTGGCTACGACGGAACCTCCCCACCTGCTGAGTTCTATACCCTCTCTGAATTGTCCATCTTTGAATAGTCATTACGGATGACCATCCAACCCCCGGAAGTTGCTTGTCTGGGTGGAGCCCGGGAGTCCTGCCCAATCAAATAAATCAAGAAATAAAGGGCGAACCGTTCTTCACCTGCAGCACCGCTCATTCGTGCCCGAGGAGGGCCCTGATGATTGCGCTGACCTGGACGTATGGGCAGCTCCTCAAGGGATTGACGGAGCGGGTGCGCCGGGTGCTGCTGGTGCAGGTGCTCATCCTGGCGCCGAGCTTCGGGGTGCTGGAGCTGGAACCATGGGGTCCTTCGCACCGAGGGCTTTCCCTGACACGTCTGGCGCTGTGGGGCTGCGCCGTAGGGCTGTTGTGGGCCCTGCACCGGTATGCCTTCGGGCGCTCGCGGGTGGCTTCGTGGCAGCGCGTGGTGTGGGTGACGGCGCTCTGTTGGCTGGGGCAGTGGCTGGGCGGCTTCGTCGCGCTGGAGGCACTGCCGCGCTCGCTCCAGCAGTGGTCCGAGGCGCGATGGATCCACGTGGGCTTCACCGTGCTGTTCTTCTGGGCGGCGACCGCGCTGCTCTACCGGCTGGCCGCGCCCATGCCGGAGCCTGAAGCCGTTCCCGCCGCGCCCACGGGCCCCCAAGCCCCGTCCGGCAAGAAGCGCTTCACGCGCGCGGAGCGTCCAGCGGGAGCCTGAGCCTCGCGCGGCAGCCTCGGCCGTCCGTGCGGTTCTCCAGGCGCAGGCTGCCTCCGTGCGCTTCGGCGATCTGCCGGCTGAGCGCCAGGCCGATGCCACTGCCCTGGGGCTTGGTGGTGAAGAAGGGCACGAAGAGGTTCGCGGTGTCCGAGAGGCCGGGGCCCTCATCCTCCACCCAGACCTCCACCGCGCCCGGCGAGTGCACCGCCCAGGAAACCCAGACACCGCCCACGCCCTCTTCCGACAGGACCGCGTCCACTGCGTTGCGCACCAGGTTGATGAGCAGTTGCTCCAGCTGGTCTCCATCTCCGGACACGGTGAGGACGGGGCCAGGGCGCACGGCGACGGGGCGGCGCGGCTCCAGGGCCACCACTCGCCGCACCCAGGGCTCCACTTCGACGGGGCCCAGCGTGGGTGGAGGCAGGCGCGCGAGCCGCGCGTGGGCGGACATGAAGCGGGACAGCGCCTCCGCTCGGCGGGCGATGATGCCCAGGCCGTGACGGGTGTCCTCCTCCCAGTCCGCGGGGCGCGGCACCTGGGTGACGGTGTCTCGGAGGGCGTCCGCGATGGATTGGATGGGGGTGAGGGAGTTGTTGATCTCGTGGCTGAGCACGCGGACCAGCCGGCGCCAGGCTTCGCGTTCCTCCTCGCGCAATGCCAGACGCAGGTCGGTGAGCACGACGAGTTGGTGGGGCTGGCCGCCTTCGCGGAAGGTGCCTCGCCACAGTTCGTAGGGGCCGCCGTCCTGCTGCGCGAAGACGCGCGTGAGGCGGCGGGGGGCGGGGCCTTCCAGCAGGTCGCTCCAGCCGAGGGCTTCGGCGCGCTGGCCCAACAACTGCGCGCGCGGCAGACCCACGAGCCGGGCGCCCGCGCGGTTCACCAGCTTGAGGGTGCCGGAGGCGTCGAAGGCGAGCACCGCGACGTCGATGGCCTCCATGATCTGCCCCAGCAGCGCGCCGGCCTCCATCGCGCCCAGCCGCTGTTCGCGCAGGGTGTCGCCCAGGGCGTTGACCTCCAGGAGCACCTCACCGAGCGGATCGCCCGCGCGCCCGCCCCTGCCCCGCACGGAGTAGTCCCCTTCGCGCAGGGCGGCCAGCAGGCCCGCGACGGTGTGCAGGGGGCGCACGACGCGCTCTCGGAGCGCCAGACAGGCTCCGGCGTGGATGCCCACCACCAGGACGGACAGCGTCCAACGCACCTTGGCGGTGAAGTCCCCCGTCCAGAGGAGCGCGAGCGTGACGAGGACCGCGGGCAGACCCGCGAGGACCGCGAGCCACATCACTCGAAGGTCGTACGGCACGCGCGCGTTCGATTCGTGCGCATCCTGCGCGTGCTTCGTGATGCGCGAGTCGTGCGGCGCCGGAACCTGCCGCTCCTCCTCGTGCGTCTTAGCGCTCGAGCCTTGCGGTGCTGGCTCCGGCCTCGCCTCTGCGTGCGTCGCAGCGCTCGGACCTTGCGGTACCGGCCCCTGCCGCGCCTCCGAGTGCGCAGTGCCGCTCGGGGCGTTCGGCGATGGCGCCCCGCGCTCCTCCTCGTGCGTCGTAGCGCTCGGGCCTTGCGGCTCCGGGGAACCGCGTTTCACCTTGCGCCCTTGATGCCGTAGTACTGGAGCCGCCGGTAGAGCGCGCTGCGCGACAGGCCCAGCGCCTTCGCTGCTTCGCTCACGTTGCCGTCATGCCGGCCGAGGGCGCGCTCGATGAGGTAGCGCTCCACCTCCTCCAGCGTCATCTCCTCCAGGCGCGTGCTCCCTCCGCCCGGCGGGCCCATCCGCTTGAGCAGCAGGTCCTCCGCCTCCACGCGGTCCCCCACCGCCATCAGCAGCGCGCGCTCCACCGCGTGCTCCAGTTCGCGCACGTTGCCCGGCCACGGATACGCGATGAGCGCTTCCAGTGCTCCCGGTGCCAGGTGGATGTTGGGACGGCCGTAGCGCTGTCCCTGCGCCGCCAGGAAGTGCGTCGCGAGCAACGGGATGTCCTCGCGCCGCTCCCGCAGCGGCGGCAGCTGCACCTCCACCGTGTTGAGCCGGTAGAGCAGGTCCTCGCGGAAGCGGCCCTCCGCCGCCGCCCGGCCCAGGTCCACGTTCGTCGCGCTCACCACTCGCACGTCCACGCGCCGCGTCCGTGACGAGCCCACCGGGTGCAACTCCCCCGTCTGGAGCACCCGCAGCAACTTCGCCTGCTGCGTGAGCGGCATGTTCCCAATCTCATCCAGGAAGAGCGTGCCGCCGTCCGCCAGTTCGAAGCAGCCGATGCGGTCCGCCTTCGCATCCGTGAAGGCTCCCTTCACGTGACCGAAGAGCTCGCTCTCGAAGACGCCCTCGGACAGGCCGCCGGAGTTCACCGCGACGAAGGGCCGGTCCGCGCGCGTGCTCGCCGCGTGGAGGAGCCGCGCCACCACCTCCTTGCCCGTGCCGTGCTCCCCTGTCACCAGCACCGGCGCGGACGACGGCGCCACCCGCTCGATGAGCCTGCGCACCGGCAGCATCGCCCGCGACTCGCCCACCAACGGAGAGCGTCCGCCCTGCTCGCGGCGCAGGTGCTGGTTCTCCTCCTCCAGCCGCCGGCCGCGCTTCAACGCCCGGGACAGCTCCAGCTGCGTGCGCAGCGTGGCCAGCAGGCGCGTGTTGTCCCAGGGCTTCTGCACGTAGTCGCGCGCGCCCAGGCGCATCGCCTCCACCGCGCCCTCCACGCTGCCCCACGCCGTCATCACCACCACGGGCAGCAGCGCGTCCCTCGCGCGCAGCTCGCCCAGCAGGTCCAGGCCCTCGCGCCCGGACGTGGTGTCGCGTGCGTAGTTGAGGTCCATCAACACCAGCTCCACGTCCTCCGCGTCCAGCGTGGCCTTCACGCCCGCGGGGGACTGCGCGCTCACCACCGTGTAGCCGTCGCGCTTGAGCAACAGCCGCAACGCCTCCAGCACGTCCGGCTGGTCGTCGGCCACGAGGATGCGGGTGGTACGCGGAGAGGAAGCGGTGGGTTCGGACACGGAGGACGCCACGGTGATGAACTGTGCCAGAAAGGAGGGAGGTCAGTCGGCCCGGAGCGCGATGATGGGGTCCACTCGCGTCGCCCGTCGAGCAGGCAGCCACGACGCCCCCAGCGCCACCCCCGTCAGCAGCAGCGCGACCCCGCCGAACGTCCACGGGTCGTCCACCGACACGCCATACAGCAGCGACCCCAACAGCCGCGCCAGTCCCAAGGACAGGCACAGCCCCACCGCCACGCCCGTGAGCGACAGCCGCAGGCCCTGCGCCAGCACCAGCCGCAGCACGTCGCCTCGCGCCGCGCCCAATGCCATGCGGATGCCCAGCTCCCGCGTGCGCTGCGTCACCGAGAAGGCGATGACGCCCGACAGCCCCAGCGCCGCGAGCAGCAGCGCGACGCCCGCGAACAGGCCCATCACCAGCGCGGACAACCGCCGGGGGCCCGTGGACTGGTCCATCCGGTGCGTGAGCGAGGACACGTCGAACAGCGGCAGGTCCGCGTCCACCGCGCGCACCTCCGCCTCCACCTGGGCGCGCAAGGCCTCCGGGTCCCCGGACTTCACGCGCAACGCCAGGCCCATGTACACGGACGGCAGCTGCGACAGCGAGTAGTACGCCGCCGGGCGCGCCGGCACGTCCAGGCCCCACTCGCGCAGGTCGTCCACGACGCCCACCACCGTGGTCCACTGCATGTCCTGGCCGTGCAACTTCAACCGCTGCCCCAGCGCGTCGCCCTTCGGCCAGAAGAGGTCCGCGAAGGAGCGGTTGATGACCACCGCCCAGGGCGCGTCCGGCCCATCCGAGTCCTCCAGCAACCGCCCTTGCCGCAGGTGGACGCGCAACGCGTGCAGGTAGCCTGGGGTGAGGGCGCGGAACTCCACCGCCTTCCACAGCTCGCCCGGCTGACGCGGACGCCCGTCGATGTCGAAGCTGTTGTCCATGGCGCCCCCCAGCGGGAGCACGTTCGTCAGCCCCGCGGACTCCACGCCCGGCAGCGCCTGGAGCCGGGGCAACAGGGCCTGCAGGAAGGCCGCCTGCTTCGGCCGGTCCGGGTACTGCACCTTCGGCAGCGCGAGCGCCCCGGTGAGCACGCCTTCGGACTCGAAGCCCGCGTCCACGCGCTGGAGCGCGAGGAAGCTCTTCACGAACAGGCCCGCGCCCACCAGCAACACCAGCGCGAGCGACACCTGCGCCACCACCAGCGCGGCGCGCAGCCGGCTCGTGCGGTGGCTGCCTGTTGCGCGTGCGCCTTCACGCATCGCCGCGTGCAGGTCCACGCGGCTGGCCTGGAGCGCGGGCACCAGCCCGAAGAGCACGCCCGTGAGCACCGACACCGCCAACGTGAAGAGCACGGAGGCCACGTCCAGCTTCACGCCATGGGCCCGGGGCAGGCCCTCGCCCACCGTGGCCACCAGCGCATCCGTGCCCCAGAGCGCCAGCAGCAGCCCCACCGCGCCCGCCACCAGCGACAACACCAGGCTCTCCGTGAGGAATTGCGCCACCAGCCGCATCCGGCCCGCTCCCAGCGCCGCGCGGATGGACACCTCGCGGCCTCGCGACACCGCCCTCGCGAGCAGCAGGTTGGCCACGCTGGAGCACGCCACCAGCAGCACGAAGCCCACCGCGCCCCAGAGCAGCCACAGCGTCTCGCGGACCCCGCCCACCACGTGGTCCTCCAGCGACTTCACGCTCATGGACCACCCCGCCTGCTTGTACTGGTCCACCAGGTCCGCCGAGCGCGCGTTGCCCATGTGCACCAGGTCCGCTCGCGCCGCGTCCAGCGTCATGCCCGGCTTGAGCCGCGCCATCACGCTCAGGAAGCGGTTGCCGCGCCGGGACTCCTCCTGCTGCTGCGGCGTGGGCGCGAAGGGCAACACGACCTCCGTGTCCTCCGGGTAGACGCCACCCGGGGGCAGCACCCCCACCACCGTGTGCGGCACGCCGTCCAATCGCAGCTCACGCCCCAGCACCTCCGGGTCCTTCGCGAAGTGCGTGCGCCACGCGGCGTCCGTGAGCACGACGACCTTGTCCTGACCCGGCGTCTCCTCTTCTTGCGTGAAGCCCCGGCCCAGCACCGGCGAGACGCCCAGCGTGGGCAGGAACGACGCCGTGGCGATGACGACGCGCAGGCGCCGGGGCGACTCCGCACCGGTGAGCGTCATGTCGTCGGGCCGGAAGGCCGACAGCGACGTGAAGGCCTTCGTGTGCGTATTCAGGTCTCGATACTCGGGGATGGAGTTCGACACCTCTTTGAGGCCGAAGGCGTCGAAGTTCGGGGCCAGCAGCACCAGCCGCTCCGGCTGGGTGAACGGCGGCGGCGTGAGCAGCACTCCCTTCACCACGCTGAACACGGCGCTGTTCGCGCCGATGCCCAGGGCCAGTGTCAGCACCGCCACCGCCACGAAGCCAGGGGCGTTCTTCAGGGAGCGCCACGCGTAGCGCAAGTCACCGAGCAGGTGTTCCATGGCCGTGTCCCCGCTTCAGCGCAGCTGTTCGTCCTGCACGACGCGGCCGTCGAACAGGCTCACCGTGCGCGTGGCGATGCGCGCGTGCGCCGGGTCGTGCGTCACCATGCAGAGGGTGGAGCCCGCCTTGTGCAGGTCGGACAAGAGCTGCATCACCGCCTCGCCGTTCTTCGAGTCCAGGTTACCGGTGGGCTCGTCCGCCAGGAGGATGAGGGGGTCTCCCGCCACGGCGCGCGCCACCGCCACGCGCTGCTGCTGACCGCCGGACAGCTGCCCCGGCAGGTGCCGCGCCCGGTGCGCCATGCCCACGCGCTCCAGGGCCCGCTCCACGCGCTGCTTGCGGTCCTGCGCGGGCAGTCCCCGGTAGGTGAGCGGCAGCTCCACGTTCTCGAAGACGGTCAGGTCGCCGATGAGGTTGAAGCTCTGGAAGATGAAGCCGATGTGCTGGTTGCGCACCTTCGCCCGGTCCGTGGGCGACAGCTCCAGCACGCTCCGGCCATCCAGCAGGTAGCTGCCGCGCGTGGCGGTGTCGAGCAGCCCCAGCACCGCGAGCAGCGTGGACTTGCCAGAGCCGGACGGGCCGACAATGGCCACCCATTCGTTCTGACGGATGGTGAGCTGGATGTTGGAGAGGGCGTGCGTCTCCACCTCCTCCGTCTCGAACACCTTGGTGAGCCCATCGAGTTGGAGCAGCGCTTTGCCCGGCACCGCACCCGGGGCCACGGCCTTCGCATCGCGGTCGTTCGTCATCGTCGTCATCATCGCAGCCTCACGCGCTCCACCGCATCCCACGCGGTCATGTCCGACAGCACCACCTGATCGCCTTCTGAAAGTCCCTGCACGACCTCCACCGCGTTCACCGAGCCGCGGCCCAGCTTCACGGGGATGCGCACCGCCTCGTCGCCTCCGGGCAGCAGCCGGAAGAGCGCCAGCGTGCTCTCCGACTGGGCTCCCGCCGGACGGCCCACGGACAGCACGTCGTCCAGCCGCTCCAGCTCCACGGTGCCCTCCACGGTGAGGTCCGGACGGGCGCCTTTGGGCAGCGCGTCTGGCAGCGACACCTCCACGCGCACCGTGCCCTGGCTGGCCGCGGGGGCCACTCGCGCCACGGTGCCCTCCACCACGCCGTTGCGCGTGTCCACCTGCGCCTTCAGGCCCGGGAGGATGTCGCGCGCCTGCGTCTCCGCGATTCTCAGCTCCGCCTTGAGCCGCTCCGGCTTCACCACCTTGGCCAGGAGCACGCCGGGCGTCACCCACTGGCCCAGCTCCAGCGGCAGCTCCTGGAGCACGCCGTCCTCGCCCGCGAGCACCTTCATGGACTCCACCTGCTGACGGCGGAAGCGCGCCACGGCCTTCAGCCGCTCCACCTGCTCCTGCTGTGAAGCCAGACGCTGGCGCAGGCTCTGGGACATGACGTCCAGGCGCTGGCGCTCCAACTCCAGACGCTGGCCCGCCTCCTGCGCCTTCTCCTGCGCCTGGCGCGTCTCCAGGTCTCCGACGAAGGCCTTCTGGAAGAGCGTCGCGTTGGCCTGGGCGCGGCGGGTGGCGTCAGCGGACTCGGCGGTGAGGGCGGCCACGGTGGCCTGCTGGGACAGCCGCTGCGTCTGGAGCAGCTCGCGCAGCTCCAGGAAGTCGCCCTCGGCGCTCGCGAGCTGGCGTTCGGCCTCCAGGGCCTGGAGCTGCACGTCCGGGTTGGACAGCTCCATCAGGAGCGTGCCCGCGGTGACGGTGGCGCCGGGCTTCACGTGGATGCGCTCCACTCGGCCGGCGGTGTCGGCGGTGAGCCAGCGGATGGATTCGGGCACCAGCGAGCCGGTGCCCTTCACCTGGCGCACCAGCGGGCCGCGCTTCACCGTGTCCAGCCACACCGAGGCCTTGTCCACGGTGGGCGCGGCGGGGCGCAGCCGGGACAGGCCCACCGTCACCGTCACGAGCGCGGCGAGGCCCAGGGCGGCCAGGAGGTAGGGTTTGCGGCGGGGTGCTCGGGCCTTCGGGATGTCCACGCCCCGGGCCATAGCGAGCCGTGTGCCAGCGCTTCGAGCCGGGCCAAGTACCCGGAAACACGAGGGTGGCGCGAGGGAGGCCGGCGGCGTTGACCGCTTGCGCGAAGGGCGCGTCCCAGGAACGGACACCGCGAAGAAGTGTGCTGAGGGTGAATAGAAACAGCGTCAGGCCGTCTGCTTGCTCGATTCAATTCCCACACAATTTCGAGGAACACCCCATGCGCTCCACCGCCCTGCGGACGCGCGCCGGCATCCTGCTGGCCGCCACCCTTCTGCCCTTGTCCGCCTTCGCTGATGCCCTGTACCTCCAGCTCACGGACGTGGGCAGCGAAGTGGACGCCAGCGGGCTGACCGCGAGCACCGTGGCGGAGCGCACGCGCTACGGCATCGAGGAGGCGCTGAAGAGCGCCACCACGGAAGCCATCCTGATGGACCCCCAGCACGAGGGTTCGCCCGACGTGACGGTGAGCGCGAAGGTGACGCGGGCCGGGGAGAAGTACCGGCTGACGTATCAACTGGCCACGACGCACGCGCCGGTGCGCACCAAGACGCTGTCGTACGACTTCGCCAATCCCAGCCTGAGCGACAAGGGCTCGGTGGTGATGGCGCAGGCGGTGCTGGCCGAGGCCCAGAAGCTGGAGGCCGCGAGCCAGGAGACGCCGGTGGCGACGGGCGAGGTGCCCGCCGCGGCGGACTCGGACTCGCTGGTGTCGGAGCGTTCGAGCAACGACGCGTCCCGTTATGAGGGCATGGCCGGGGACTCGATGGGGCGCGAGACGGAGAGCCCGCAGCTGCCTCCCCGGCGCGGTGGCCGGACGAACCTGGACCTGGGCCTGGCGTTGGGCTTCAACAGCCCGTCCGGCATCTTCGGCGGCGAGCTGGAGTACCGGGTGGCGCCCATCCTGGGGCTCAACCTGAGCGCCGGCACGGGCGCCTGGGGCTTCCGCGTGGGTCCGGTGGCGCGCCTGTATCCGCTGGGCGAGGTACGCACGAGCCCGTTCCTGGAGGCGGGCATGAGCTTCAACATGGGCACGACGTCGACGACCACGCTCACCATCGGCGACGAGTCCGAGGTGTACACGACGGAGAAGCTGTTCACGCCGGTGGCGACGCTGGCGGTGGGCATGCGCCAGTCGATGGGCCCCATGTACCTGGGTCTGCGCGCGGGCTGGGGCTTCCGCCTGCGTGAGGACAACTGGAGCACGTCGGACGGCCGCGACCCGAACCTCTTCGACGCGCTCGACATCGGCACCAGCCAGCACGGCGGCTTCCTGTGCAGCGTCACGCTGGGCATGTCGATCTTCTAATCAACGTCAGGCAGTGATGACCTCCAAATGGCCTGGAGCCCGGGACCGGGGCCGGTCGCGCACGACGATCTGGACATCACTCCCCAGGAGGGTCAGGAAACGGATCAGCCGCTCCGTCGAAAAGCCCGCCATGCGTCCACGCAGCAGGGCCGAGACCTTGGGCTGATCCACTCCCAGCAGCTTCGCCGCTGCTGCCTGGGTCAGCTTCTTCCTGGCGATGATGTCCGCGATCCTAGCGACAAGCTCCGCCTTGGCCAGAGCCTCCTCTGGCTGAGCGACCTCCAGGTCCCGGAAGACATTCCCACTGCTGGCCGTGAACTTCGGTCCGCTCTTCATTCTGGGTCTTCTTTCTCAGCGTGTTTCCGGGCCGCGTGAAGGGCTTCCGCCGCCTTCAGACGGAGCTTCACCAGATCGATGTCCTGCTTGGGAGTCTTGATTCCCTTCCTCGACTTCTTCTGGAAGGCGTGCAGCACGTAGACGACTCCCTTCAGCTTGACCGTGTAGACCGCTCGGAAGGTGTCACCGTCGAAGTCCTCGACGACCTCCAGCACTCCAGCCCCCTTGAAGCCGGTGAGGGGCTTTGCGTCCAGGTGTTTTCCTCCTGTCTGGGCCAGATGTAGCGCGTAGCCCATGACGCCTCGCACCTCTTCAGGAAACGACTTCAAGTCCTCCAAGCTGCTTCCCACCCAGATGAGCGGCCTCGCCATCTTTAGAATCATGCCAATTCTGGCATGTCGCGGCAACCGGACCAGGAAGCGAGGTGTAGGCTGCCCAGCAACCGCTCGAGGCGGAAGCCCTTGGGATGGCGTATGATAAGAAGAGCATCTCAGTGCTGTAGTGCTGTTGAGGCCAGCCTCCATGACGGCAAGGAGGGCAGCCCCTCGTCCTTTCCGCAGACACGAGGAGACCATGAAAATCACCCACATCAAGGCGATGTTTGGTCTGGATCCTTCAGAACAGCGCGTATCGACGCCACGAGGAACAGAGAAACAATTCCTTCGCATCGCAAGACAGATTCAGGGGCACGCCGGCCAGTTGCTGGCGATCTATGTCCCGGAAACCACACTCCCGGTCTACTGCTCACCTGAGTTTACGGGTCGAGTGGTTGGGGCTGTGCGCTTGCCGCTGCTTCCTGCGGGGGGTCTGGATCCGATCCTGAGCGAGGGATGAGCTGACAGGCCATCGAGCGGCCGTGAGCCTGCGCATCGGCACGATGGAAGGCGTCTGGTGGGTTACCTCGATGGAGGTGGCAAGATGCCGAAGGTGACGCTCGAGGTTTCGGAGGAAGTCGCGCGGTTGCTCAAAGCCATGGAAACGAAGCTGCGGCGAGAGGCAGAGGCGGGGCGCAGCTTCGGGGAGGTGGACCCAGTGGGTGCGCTGAGCGCCATCGACGAGGCAGCCGAGACATTGCAGCGCGATGAGAAGCGGAGGTTGCTTCGAGGCTACGACGTCGACGCCCCCCGGCTCCGGCTCGCGGGCCAGCTCCACGCCCGGGTTGGCCGGTACACGGCGGCGTACAAGACGAGGCAAGGGGCCGTCGAAATAGAACGCAGCCTCTACCGAGAGGTGGGCGTCAGGAATGGCCGCACGGTGGACGCCATCAGCCTGCGCGCCGGGTGTGTGGCCGATGGCTGGCTGCCGGAGGCGGCGGTGCCCATGGGGTACCTGCTGGCCCGGGGCACCTCGCGCGAGGCGCAAGCGACGGCGCGCCAGATGGGCGTGCTGCCCTACTGCCGCGCCTCGTTCGAGCGGATGGGCCATGAGGTGGGGGCGTTGTACAGCCACCAGCGGCCCCGAGTGGAGGCGGCGCTGGCCGAGGCCCTGGAAGCCCCCGAAGGGACGCACAGCGTGAGCGTCAGCCTGGACCGGGTGGCGGTGCCCATGGAGGAGCCGAAGAAGCGGCCCGTGGGACGGCCGCGCAAGGGCGCCCCCCAACGCCCGGTGGACGTTGTCTGGCACATGGCCTACGCCGCCTGCCTCGTCCTCCATGACGCCCAGGGCGAAGCGCTGGGCGCCGTGCGCTATGGCCGGATGCCTCATGGCGATGCCCGGGGACTGGCGGAGCGTCTGGCCCGCGACGTCCAGGCGCTGGTTTCCAGACAGCCCTCCCTGTGCGTCGCCACCCTCACCGATGGCGCTCCCGAACTGCATGCATTGCTAGACGAGGCGCTCTCCACCCACGCTCCCGCGGCCAAGGAGGTGGTGCGTCTGGTGGACTTCTGGCACCTGCTGGAGAAGCTCGGGGCCGCGGCCCTCGTCGTGGCAGGGGAGCAGAATGCCTCCGCCCTGCGTGAGAAGTGGAAATGGTCCCTGCTCAACACGCCCGGAGCGGTATGGACTCTCGTCAGTGCGCTGCACGCCAGCGGCAAGCGGGACGTCGTCCTCGGCGACCGCCGCCCGGTGCACGAGGCGCTCACCTACATGGAGAACCACGGGGAGCGGATGCACTACGCCGAGGCACGAGCGCATGGGCTGCCCATTGGTAGCGGCAACGTGGAGGCCACCTGCAAGTCTCTCGTCGCAATGCGCATGAAGCGCCCAGGTGCCCGCTGGAAGGAGGAGTCCGGCCAGCACATCCTCGACCTCCGCGCTCTGGTGCTCTCGGACCGTTGGGACGCCGCCATGACTCTCATTCTCGCGCCACGGCGCGCTCGGGTGCGGCGCGCCGCGTGATCAGGATGGGAGCCACACCCCCTGCGGGCAGCGATCCGAAGGACTACAACTTCTTGGACTTCGGCGGCATGAACCGGTGGCCTGTGGGCTGGCCCTGCGAGGTCGTCGCGGCGCCCCCTGTGACAAAGTGTCCACGCCTTAGAGACCTTGTGGCGGCGGAATTACCGCAGTACACGTTCGCTCAGTACACAGCGATGTTTGAGCACGGCCCGTTCCCTCTTCAAGACAAGATGGCCCGCAGGCTTGAGGCAGCACTGCTCTCGCAGGAAATGCGCCCGTCGGATCCTCGGCGTGCGCATGCGATTCTCGAACTGAATCGTCGCTGACACAGACTCATCATCATGTCCGGAGGATCAGGCGGCGCTACGGGTGGGGCGCTGGCGCCGGTGAGCCCGCGTCCTGCCAGGAGAGCGGCAGGAACGGGGAGGGCCCGTTGCCCAGCGCATCAAGGGACGCGCCGCCGGGTTCTCCGGGCGTGGAAGGCACACCGGCATCCTCGGGCTTCGCGACATCGGGCTGACCGTCGATGAGCCGCCGGAGGATCCGGCCATCCCGGTGGATGGCGTAGCTCGCGCCGGAGTCCAGCGCGGGATGTGCGCGGCCACAGGCCTTCGGATCTTCATCGATGCGGATGAAGATAACGTCGCCCTGCCGGACGACGCGGTACTGCTGGGATTCCCAGCGGCTTCCACAGGACACGGTGGTGTCCTGCGGCGGAAGCAGGTCCCTGGCGGCGACGGTGAGGGCTCGCAGGGTGTCTCCACCCAGTTCGTACACCGTGCCTTCGGTTCCCAGAGAGACAGCGGGCTGCGCGAAGAACAGCGGGAAGGTGATGGAGAGGTCCTCCTCGTAGTTCACAGGAGACGGCGCGGCGGCTCTCATGCAGCCCGCCAGCATGAGCACGGAAGCCAGGATGGAATGGGTCTTCTTCATGAAGGCTCCTGGCGGCTACTTCTCATCGATCCGGTAGTGCGTCTCATCCTGCCAGGTGACCGTACCCAGCACTTCCTGACGCCATCCACTGCTGACTCCCCCGGTCCACTTCTTCAGTTCACCCGTCACCGGGATGTACTGGAAGAAACCGTCGCACGAGGGATGGTCCAGGTCATCGGAGTTCGAGAAGAACGCGACGATCGAAAGGGGAACCTTCTTCCCGCCCAATTCCATGACCCAGCCATGGACGCGTCCCATGGAGACGATCATCCGAAGGTCCCCGTCGGAGAGATGCCCTTCATAGGGATGGTTGTGCAGAGCGAAGACGTACTTGAGGCTTCCAGGCGGGAACCGGGCATCGTCGACGGTCTCGGGCAGCAGACAACTGCGTCGGCGGTCCAGGTCATCCTGGGCTGACTGGTCCGTCAGCATGCTCATCTCGTACTTGCTGGCAGGCGTGTAATACAGCCAGGCGCAGTACTCCTTCGAGACGCGCCAGCGGACATCGAAGGCCTGGGTTCCCCTGCGTCCCGCGGTCGCATGGGGCTGGGAAAGAATCACGGGACACGCGGCCATCAGCGCGTCGGAGAAGGTGTCGAACTGGCCGAAGCCGGGCATCGGTCCCGGAAGACTTGTCAGCCTCTCTCCAGGTCTGCCCCGGACGACACCGGGCGTGGGCTGGGGCGCGGAACACGACAGGCTCGCGAGCAGCCCTGTCATCCACAACCATCGCCAACGCATGGACATACACCCAGCGTATCACGTCCAGGTAGGCTTGCGCCATGCCGGCCTCCCTGCTTGAAGTGTTCCTGGACCACGCCCGTCACGAGCCCTCGCGTCCGTTGCTCTCCTTCGAGGGGACTTCGTACACGCGAGGTCAGCTGGCGCAGCGGGTCACCGCGTTTGCTCGCGGACTCAAGGTCCGGGGACTGGTTCCTGGCGACCGCGTCGCGCTCTTCCTGGAGAACAGCGACGCGTTCGTCATCACGTGGCTGGGTGTCCAGGCCGCGGGCTGCGTCGCCGTGCTCGTCAATACGGCATACCGCCAGGTGGAGCTGGCCCACATCCTCTCCGACGCGGAGGTGAAGGTCTGCGTCACCGGCGCGGCCGGCGCCTCGGAGCTGGCTCCGCTCCGCGACCAGCTTCCGTCGCTGCAATGGCTCATCACCGTGGAGCCGCCCCCAGCGGAGTTCCCACTCCCCACCGTGGCCTTCGACGCTGTCGTGGAACTGGGCGCCGCCTCCACCGCGGCCCTGCCCCTGCCCCACGCGGAGGATCTCGCCGTGCTGGGCTACACGTCCGGCACCACCGGCCGCTCCAAGGGCGCCATGCTCCAGCACCGGCAGCTGCTCTCCAACGTGCGCGCCGTCACCGAAGCGTGGCGCTGGACCGACGCGGATCGGCTCCTGCTCACCCTTCCGCTCTTCCACACCCACGGCCTCATGGTGGGCCTCCACGGCACCCTCTTCACCGGCGCCAGCGCGGACCTGCGCCGCCGCTTCGTCGCTTCCGAAGCGCTCACCGCCCTGCACGACGACGCGTCCCTCACCCTCTTCTTCGGCGTGCCCACCATGTACGGCCGCCTCCTGGAGGAGTCCCGCCGCACCGGCGTGACGCCGCGCCGCTTGCGCCTGTGGGTCTCCGGCTCCGCCCCCTTGAGTCCCCAGCTGTGCCTGGACATCAAGGCGCGCTTCGGCGCCCGCATCCTGGAGCGCTACGGGATGACGGAGACGATCATGAACACCACCCAGCCCTACGACGGCGAACGCCGCCCCGGCACCGTGGGCATGCCCTTCCCCGGCCAGGAGGCCCGCGTCGTGGACGTGCGCTCCCGCCAGCCCCTGCCCCGCGGCGAAACAGGCGAAATCGAAGTCCGCGGCCCCCACGTCTTCACCGGCTACTGGCGCCGTCCGGACGCCACCGCCGAAGCCTTCGACGCCGACGGCTGGTTCCGCACCGGCGACCTGGGCGAATGGGACCCGGACGGATTCCTGCGCATCACCGGCCGGGCCCGGGAACTCATCATCAGCGGTGGCTTCAACATCTACCCCCGCGAAGTCGAAGAGGTCCTCACCGCGCACCCCTCCGTCGCCGAGGCCGCCGTCCTGGGCATGCCCGACCCGGACTTCGGCGAGCAGGTCGTCGCCGTCATCGTCCCCCACCCCAGCGCTCCCACCGACGCCCAGGCCCTGGTGGACTGGTGCCGCGAACGGCTCGCCGCCTTCAAGAAGCCGCGCCGCGTCGTCTTCACCGACGCCCTGCCCCGCAACGCCCTCGGAAAGGTCCAGAAACACATCCTCAAGGAGCGCCTGGCCGGCTCCCAGGCCACATCCACCGCCACCTGACCAACAGAACGCACACCGTCCCCTGGCCGAACTGGCGCGCGGACCTACCTTCTCCCGCGAGAGAAAATGGAGCCACCGCCTGACGTCCGACC
>NZ_RAWQ01000203.1:0-19601 GCF_003668965.1 Corallococcus sp. AB030 | reverse complement strand
CCGAAGGCCCCCGCGGCCCCTCCGGGCATGCCGGGCATGCCCGGAGGGGCCTCGGGGGCCTTCACGATCTCGAGCAGCTCGACCTCGAACACCAGGGCGGCGCCGCCGGGGATGTTCGGGGGCGCGCCGCGGTCGCCGTAGGCGATGTCGGAGGGGCACACGAGCTGCGCCTTGCCGCCGACCTTCATCTTCTGGAGGCCCTCGGTCCAGCACTTGATGACGCCCTGGAGCGGGAACTGCGTGGGCTCACCGCGCTTGTAGGAGGAGTCGAACTCCTTGCCGTCGGAGAGGGTGCCCTTGTAGTGCACCTTCACGATGTCGGAGGCCTGGGGCTGGGGACCGGTGCCCGCCTGGGTCTCCTTGTAGATGAGGCCGGACTCGGTCTTCACCGCGCCGGGCTCCTTGGCCTTCTCCTCCAGGAACTTCGCGGACTTCTCCTTCTCCGCGGTGGCCTTGCGCAGCGAACGCTCGCGCGCGAGGTCCTGGAGCTTGGGGCCGTAGGTCTCCAGGTCCACGTCGGTCTTTTGACCGGTGACCTGGGCCGTGAGGCCGGCCTTCACGAACTCCAGCTCCTGCGGGGTCATGTCGAACACGCTGATGCTGCGGCCGATGGACAGGCCCAGCGCGTACAGCGTCTTCTGCTCCTCGGTCTGAGGAGCACCGGCGGTGGCCGCCGCCGTGGAGGTGCCGGTGGCGGAGGTCTCGCCCGGCTTCGCTCCCTGGCCCTGGCAGGCCGTCAGGCTCAGCATCGCCGCGATCAGGATCGTCTTCTTCATCATGATGTCGTCGCCTTTCCTTTGGCTCAGCGGCGGCCGACCGCCCCCCGCTGCATGCCTGGGGCGCGGTCTACTACAGAAAGTGCCCGGCATCCTCTTGGGAACCGTGCTTTCCCCGGATGGGGGTCCATGCAGGTAGGACAACCGGCCGCCGGCCCCCCAACCGGTGGGACGGCCCCGGATTCCCGGCCTGGGAGCGCTGGAAGGGTCCTACCGGGAGGAACGACCGCCAAAGGCCGCCTGGGAGACCAGCAGCAGGACGATGGCGCCCAGGATGGCGCCCAGGAAGCCGGTGGGCTCCGGGTCGCGCCAGTCGGTGCCCCGCCAGACGGACGTGAGGAAGCCGCCCACGAAGGCCCCGGCGACGCCCAGGAGCGTGGTGCCAATGCACCCCAGGCGCTGGTTCCCCGGCAGCACGGCCCGGGCGATGAGCCCCGCGAAGAAGCCGAAGATGATCCACCCCAACAGCCCCATGACGTCCTCCCCGTGCGGCGCGTGAAAGGCCGACAATGTGGCGCAGGGGAAGCGGGGGCGGAAGTCCATCCCGGCGTCGCATAGGCTGCCGCGTGACCCATGAGCCCCCTCCGCCGAGCCACCCGGGACGACAACGCCGCGCTGCTGGACCTGTTCGGCGACGTGCCCATGACCGGGGACCTGGTGCTCAGCACGCAGCGGTCGCCGGATTACTTCGGCCTCTTCGCCATGCAGCGCGGTGACGCGGAGGTCTGGGCCCACGGTGAAACATCCCGCCTGGACGGAATGGGCGCCATCCACGTCCGCGACGGATGGCTGGAAGGCAGACCGTGCCGCGTGGGCTACCTGGGCGACCTGCGCACCCGCTTCTCCGCGCGCCGCGCCCGGGGCCTGGCCCGGTTCTATGGCCCCGTCCTGGAGGAGACCGCCCGCCGCCACGGCGTGGACGTGTTCCTCACCGCCGTCATGGCCTCCAACGCGGCCGCGCTCCAGTCCCTGGTGCGTCGTGGCGCGTCCCGGGAAGCGCAGCCGCACTACCACCTGATGCGCGCCTTCTCCGCCGTCTCGCTCCAGTTCGTGCTGCGCCGCAAGCCGCGCCCCAGCCGCTACACCGTTCGCCAGGCCACCGCCGCGGACGTGCCCGCCATGGCCGCGCTGCTGGACGCGGACCACCGCTCGCGTCCCTTCGGCTACCGCTTCGACACCGGAGAACTGGAGCACCGGCTCGCGCACTGGCCTCGGCTTCGCGTGGAGGATTCGTTCCTCGCGTTCGACCCCGCGGGGAACCTCGTCGGCTGCACCTCCGCGTGGAACCCCGACGCCGTGAAGCGCTACCGCGTGCTCGCGTACCGGGGCGGCATGAAGTGGGTGCGCCGGGGCTTCAACGCGCTCGCCACCGTCACCGGCGCGCCCCGCCTGCCCGCGCCCGGCGGCGACTTCCGCTACTTCTACCTCTGCAACACCAGCATCCCCTCGGAGGACCCCGCCGTCCTGCGCGCGCTGCTGGACGCCGTCTACGCCGCGTTCCACGGCCGGGGCTTCCACTTCTTCACCGTGCAGCAGGACGCCAGTGACCCGCTGGCCTCGGCCTTCGATGGCTTCATCCAGCGGAGGCTGGACTTCCACCTCTACGCCGTCACGCCCGCGTCGCGCCCCCCGAGGACCTTCCCCGGGGGACGCACCGGCTTTGAAATCTGCCTGCCCTGACGCTCACACCACGCGCGTCTTCCAGCGCCCGCGCCGGAACAACACGATGCCCAGCACGGACATCAACGCGAAGGCCGCCGGCACCGCCCAGTACGCGCCCACCGAGCCCAGGCCCACCGGATGGGCCAGCACCCACGCCAGCGGCAGCTCCAGCACCCAGAGACACCCCAGGTCGATGAGCGTGGGCGTGCGCGTGTCCCCCGCGCCATTGAACGCGGAGGTGATGACCATGCCGTACGCGCACGACAGGAAGCTCAGGCTGAAGATGCGCAGCGCCGTGGCCCCTTCGTCCACCACCGCCGCATCCGTCGTGAACGCTCCCAGCAGCGGATGCGCGAAGATGAAGAACGCCACGCCGATGGTGCCCAGCACCATCAGGTTGTACTTGCCCGCCAGCCACACCGCCTTCGCGCCCCGCTCCGGGTCCCCCGCGCCCATGCTCTGCCCCAGCAGCGTGGCCGCCGCGTTGCCCAGGCCCCACGCGGGCAGCAGCGCGAACATCACGATGCGGATGGCGATGGTGTAGCCCGCCAGCGCCGTGCTGCCGAACGACGACACGATGCGCACCAGCACCACCCAGCTGGACGTGGTCACCAGCGCCTGCACCATGCCCGCGCTCGACAGCCGCAGCATCGCGAGCATCGTCGCGGGCTCCAGCGACACGTGCTCGCGCCGAATCTGGAGCCGGCCGTTGGACCGCACCAGCCGGAAGAGCTGGTACACCACGCCCGCGCTCCGGCCCAGCGTGGTGGCCCACGCCGCGCCCACCACGCCCATCTCCGGAAACGGCCCCCAGCCGAAGATGAGACACGGCGCGAGCACGATGTTGAGCCCGTTGGCCAGCATCAACACGCGCATCGCGATGGCCGCGTCACCCGCGCCCCGGAAGATGGCGTTGATGAGGAAGAGCAGCAGGATGCTCACCACGCCGCCCATCATCACGCGCGTGTAGCCCACGCCGTGCTCCAGCACCCAAGGCGAGCCGCCGAGCGCCTCCATCATCGGCCGGGCGAAGATGATGCCCGCCACGGCCAGCACCGTGGAGATGATCACCCCCAGGCCAATGGCCTGCACCGCCGTGCGTCCCGCGCGCTCCGCGTCCTTCTCTCCAATACGCCGGGCCACCATCGCCGTGGCGCCGATGCTCAGGCCCATGCCGGCCGCGTAGATGATGGTGAGGATGCCCTCGGTGAGTCCCACCGTGGCCACCGCCTCCGCGCCCAACCGGCCGACGAAGGCGACGTCCACCACGGCGAACACCGACTCCATGCACATCTCCAGCACCATGGGCACGGCCAGCAGGAAGATGGCCCTCCCGAGCGGCAGCTGGGTGAGGTCCTGCTCCGAGCCGTGCAGGGCCTCCTTCACGAGGGACCACAGCCCCTTGTTCACGGCGTCGCGGCTGGCCACGGGCTCGGGTGCCTGGGCGTGGCGGTCCGCCAACGGTGTCTCTTCCACGGGGTGAGGCCTTTCGAGAGCGAGGGGACTTCCTACCGCGAAACGCCCACACGTGGCGCCCAGCGACGCGGCTTCCTACGCCCGCTGCCACCCACTCCTGACATCTGAAGGTGCCGCACCCACCCTCATCGAGCCAGCAGGTGAGCGTCCGCTGCTGGACGGCTGCGTCGTGCCTTTGGACAACATGCCCTTGGGAGAGCCGGGAGTAGCTTGCTGCATCCCGATGAGTCCCTTACCCGCGACCGCTTCTCTCCTGCCCACCGCGGTAGGTCCTCATTTCACCCTGGCCTCGTCCGCGCGACTGCTGGGCTCCACGCAAGTGGGGCCCGGGGCCATCATCTCCCGAGGCGCCGTCGTGCGCTCGGTGGGAGGCTCCGTGATGTTGGGGGCCTTCTCCACGCTGCGCGAGGACGCGGTGGTGGTGGGCACTCCCGAACGGCCCACGTCCATCGGAGAGAAGACCGTGCTCGGTCCGCGCTCGCTCGTGATGGGTGCGCGTGTGGGGTCGCTGTGCGACATCGGCGACGGCGCCATCCTGATGCCCGGCGTGACACTGGGCGACCGCTGCCTGGTGGGAGAGGGCACGGTGTTGCCGCCGGGCATGACGGTGCCGGATCAATCCGTGGTGCTGGGCCGGCCGGGACAGGTCCTGCGGATGCTCTCCTCCGAGGACCTGACCCACCTGCAGCAGCGCCGGGGCGGCGACCTGTCGCTGCCCGCCGCTCCATTGACCCCTTTCTCCGCGCGAGACCGCGCCGAGGACGCCCCCATGGGACAGCTGTACGCCTTTCGCGACCGTCACCCCTTCGTCCACCCCACCGCCACCCTCTTCTCCTCCGCGGAGGTGTCCGGTGACGTGGTCATCGGCGCGGGGGCCATCATTGGCGCGGGCGTGAAGATCACCGGCGACCTGAACGGTCCGGTGCGCATTGGCGCGCGGGTGCAGATTCTGGAGAACACGGTGCTGCACCTGCAGCCGGACACCATGCTGGTGCTGGATGAGGGCGTGGTGGTGGGCCCGGGCTGCATCCTGCACGCGTGCAACCTGGGCGCGGGCACGGTGGTGGAGCCCGGCGCCATCCTCTGCGAGGGCAGTCACCTGGGGAAGGGCTGCCACGTGGCCGCCGGCAGCCTGGTGAAGGCGCGCGCGGTGTTCCCGGACTACGCGCTGGTGGAGGGCTTCCCCGCGGCGCAGGTGGGCACGCGCACGTCGCCGCCGGAGCCGCCGCGCTGGGTGCTCAGGCCGGAGGACCTGCCGGGCCTGCGTCGCATGGGGTGAGTGGATTTGCACTGGCCGTGCGCCCTCTGGCAGGGTCGCGGCCATGGACGCCGTCAATTCAATCATCGAGATCGCGGGCCCGCTGATGTTGGGCCTGGCCTGTGGCGCGCTCTTCCGGAAGTTCGTGTACCCGCGCGTCCTCGAGCAGTTGGGAAGCCTGGCCCGGCCGGTGACCTCCTCCGCCAACACGTGGATGCTGGTGGTGCAGATCTGCGCCACGCTGGGCCTGGCGGTGGCGTGCCATGCGTCCAACGCCATGGCGACGCTGATGTGGGCGCATGAGCATCTGCCCCCGATGCCCTTCCCGCTCACCCTGGGGCTGATCCACTGGGTCTTCCTGGGTGCGACCTTCTTCTCCGGGTACTACCTGGCGCTGCTTCCCTCCTCGGACTCCGAGGAGCAGTCGGCCTCCGGCACGGTCTAGACCCAGAAGACCACGTCGCGCTCCGCGTCCTCGGGACCGGAGCCGTGAGCGCCTTCGCGCAGCCAGCGGCGGTACGCCTCGATGTCCGCGTGGTGAAGGTCCGCCTCCGTGCCCGAGTACACGCCGCCGCCGGGGCCATCCGTCAGTCCCTGGCGCTGCGTCTCCATGATGCGGACGTCCTGCTGGATGACCTGCCGCGTGTACCAGCGCACCAGCGGCGTCAGCGCGCGGCCCCCCCATGCGCCCGGCACGTCCACCGGCAATCGGTAGCTGATGGCCGTGTACACGAGCGTGTCCGTGGGCCCAATGGGCGTGCACTGTGAGTTGATGGCGAAGCCGCTGTCTCCCCACTGGTAGTCAACGCGCGTGACGTTGGGGACGATGAACTCGTCCGTGTGCACGAGTGGCAGACCGCGCGGGTTGAACAGCCGCCCCAGTCCGGTGAGCGCGTCCTCCTCCTGGTGGTAGGTCATCCGCACGCGGCCCGCGTGGCGCTTCACGGTGGAGGGGACGCGCTTGCGCGTGGGATTGCGGAACCAGCCCCGGTGCACAAAGGACGTGTGCGGCACGTCCATGAAGTTCTCCACCAGGTTCGTTACGCCGTTCGCGAAGCGCGTGACCATGAAATAGACGGTCCAGCCGCGCTCGCCCCAGTAGGGCACGCGGAAGGGTTCCGCGCGGGCGCGGGTGACGTCCGTGCCCAGGTAGACGTAGACGAGCCCGTCCTGTTCCCGCGCGGGGAAGCGCGCGAGCCGTCCCAGGTCGCAGGGCGCGGGCTTGAGGCCTTCGTGCGCGCAGGCGCGAGCGTCCAGCTTCTCCCCGCGTTGGGGTGGGCCCAGCGCCGGAATCTCCACCACCGCGCCGGACGCGTCGTAGACCCAGCCGTGGTACGGGCAGCCGAGCCGTCCGTCGAACACGTCGCCCTGTGACAGGCGCGCGTTGCGGTGGAGGCAGCGGTCTCGCAGCGCCGTGGGTGCGCCGTTGGGTCCGCGGAAGAGGACCAGCCCCGTGCCGAACACGGTGCGCGCGACGGGCTTGTTCGCGGGCAGCTCCGTGGAGAGGCACGCCACGTACCAGAAGTCCTTCAGCGCGCCGCAGCGAGCGAGGTCCGCCTCCGCGTCCAGGTCCACCGTGAGCATCGTCATGATGTCCCTCTTCCGAACCACTCCGCCCAGCCGGCCTGGCGGTGCAGGTCCACGGGCTTGATGTCGCCCGCGCGCTGACCGAGCTGGATGCATCGGGCCTCGTAACGCCGGGCCCCCTGCGTCACGCGCACCGCGCGCACCGGACCGAGCTGTCCCAGCTCCCGTGCGTAGCGGTAGTGGTGGCCTTCGCACAGGGCTCGCTCCACGTTCGCGGCCGTGGCGTCCAGCTGGTTCGTGGGCAGGTCCGTCTCCAGGAAGAGGCGGTAGGCCGGCGGTGTGCCCCACTCCGGCGCGAGCATGGCGAAGGCGGGACGCGTGGGGCCCAGCGCGGCGTCCAGGACCGTGCCCACTCGCGCGGCGGAGAGCTTCTCGCCCACGAGGTCTGACACGGCATCCGCTCGGCCGAGGAACCGCAGACAGGGCGTCGCGTGCACGAAGCCTTCCACGCGGACGAGGTCCCCCAGCCGGTAGCGCAGCAGTCCGCCGGACGTGGAGAGGAGTACCGCATAGGTACAGCCCGCCGTCAGCTCGTGCGCCAGGAGTGGGCGTGCGTCAGGGCGCTCCGGGTCCAGGAACTCGATGAAATGGCTCCGGACCGCGAGCACTGGCGCGGGCGCTTCGAAGAGGGGCACCGTGATGACGCCCTCCGTGGCGAGCAGGCCCTTGCCCTGGACCTCGACGCCCGGGAAGCGCCGGCATGCGCCAGCCACGGCGTACGAGGCCTGGGCGTCCGTCCACATGCTCAGGAGCGCGAGCCCTGGCCAGAGCGTGCGTCCGTCGCGCAGGGCGGCGCGCAGCACCTGGGCCCTCGGGATGTCACGCACGCCCTGGAGCCCCTGCACGAGCGCCGTCCAGGCAGGGTCGCTAGCCACGGGTGTGCCGTCCGCGTCCTGTTCAGGAGGCCGCAGCGTGCCGCGCTCCAGGTCCTCCGCGAGCCGCTCGCCGTGCCGCTCCAGTGCGTCCATCAGGAGCGTGAGGAAGCTGGGGTTCCAGACGCTGATCAACGACAGGTTCGAACACCGCACGAGGAACCACAGCGTCACGTAACGACACGGTTCGACGTTGGGAGCCTGCCCCACCGAGCCCGGCACGGCGAAGACGCGCGAGAGCAGCGGCTGCAACGGGCGCGGGAACCACGCGCTGTCCTCCGCCGAGCCCACCCGGATGCCACCCGCGGTCCGGTGCTGTCTCCGGCCCAGCGGGGAGATGGACCAGTAGCTGGGGCCTTCGCGCACCGCGGGGCGGCGCAGGAAGACCTCGTGCAGCATGGGCGCGAGCGCGCGCTGGAACTCGCGCAGCAGGCCCTGCGTCACCGGCACCCGCTTGGACGCACCGGAGGAACCACCGGACAGCTCGAAGCGCAGCACGGGCTCGCGAGTGAGGACCCACGCCTCTCCTCGCGCGATGCGCTCGACGTCTTCCGTCACCGAGTCCGGCGTGGTGATGGGCACCGCGTCCTGGAACTCCCGAGCGGTGCGGATACGGCCGAAGTGCGGCAGCCGCTCCGCCTGTGCCGTGCCCTCCACTGCGCGGAGGATGCGCGCCAGACACTCCGCCTGCGCGACCTCCGGCTCGCGCAACGCATGACGGAAGCGCAGCGCGGACGGCGTCAGCGCAGCCATTGTGGCGGACAACATCGCACGGGAAGTCAGCACTCCTCGCCCCCACGCGGATTCGCGGACAGCGCGGATGAGACCAGCGCCGCCATCGTGGCGGACACCATCGCACGGGAAGTCAGCACGTCACGTCCCCACGCGGACTCGCGATGCGTCCCGCTCCCGCCGGGCCCAGCGACGCAGCTGGCCCCAGACGCTTCGAGCCAGCGCCCTCGCCAGGTCCCAGCCGCGGATCTCCACCAGACACACCAACTCCTCGCCCTCGGCGTGGCCGGGGTTGCGTTCCGCGAAGTAGGCGATGTGCGGATGAGCCGCCGCGTCGCGGTCGATGGGCGAGACGCCGTCCCGCACCCGGTAGTGCGCGCCATCGAAGCGCAGCGTTCCCTTCGCCGCGTCGTACTGCGCACCGAACCACCGCGTCGCCAGTCCCCGCAGGAACTCCGAACGGCCTTCCGGTGGAGCCCAATCCCGGCGCGGATGCGTGCGCGGGAAGTAGTTCACCGCCAACAGGTACGTCTTGTATCCGCCCGACAAGAGCAGCCAGTACAGCGGCCTCCACGGCCGGCGCAGCTTGCGCGCGAGCAACAACCTTCCGAACACCACCTGCAACGTCTTGTGGCCCCACCAGTCCGGATGGATGACCGTGTCACCCGAGTACAGCACCTCCACGCCACCCTCCTCCGCCACCCGTACCGTGCTGAACCCCACCAACTCCCGCGTGCGCCGGGCATGCAGCAGGAACACCCACTGCTTCGCGTCCAGGTCCGCGTGGAAACGCTCGGCGCTCACGCCCACGTAGCAGCACTGCATCAGCGCCAGCATCCGCGCCCGGGTGCCGGCGTCCAGGTCCTCCCGCCGCACCGTGGTGCCCTTCATCGCGGAGAGCATCGCTTCAGGGCCCTCCCCGCAGCGCAGTGGGCGCGGGAGGCTGACGCACCTCCTGGTAGCGGTCCGCCTCCAACGTCACCTCCTGCGGCTGCGCGCCATACCAGTGGATGACCGCCTTCACCGGTCCCGAGTGACGGCCCAGGCCGAAGTGCAGCCGGGGATCCGCGGACGCGGAGAACCCGCCCATCAGCCCCACCTCGCGCACCTGCTCCACGCGTTTGCCGTTCTCCTCGTAGGACACCACCACGCGCGTGCCCACCGCGCTGCGGTGCGTGCGCTGACCGTCTCCCACCAGCGACAGGCCCACGAAGTGCGCGTCTGGCTTCGCGTCCGTGGCGCTGGCTCGCAGCGTGTTGCGGTACAGCGACACCGGCGCGTGCTGGTTGGTGATGAGCACGTCCAGGTCGCCGTCGTCATCCAGGTCCGCCATCAACACGCCGCGCGAGTTGTCCGGCGCTTCGATGCCCACCTCTTTCGCCACATCCACGAAGTGCCCCGGCCTCGCGTCGCCCAGGTTGAGATACACGCGGCGCGCCTCGTTCGGGTAGAGCACGCGGCCCCGGATGTCGCCCCACTTGTCCGCGTACGTGTGCACCTCCGGGCCGGACTGCATCAACTTGTGGTTCACGTACCAGTAGTCGTTGCGCTGCCCCGCCGGGATGCGCCACTTCTCCGCGTCCAGGCGCGCGTCCACCATGCCGTTGGCCTGCACCAGGTCCGGCCACCCGTCGTCGTCCAGGTCCCCCGCCGCCGCGCCCCAGCCGAAGCGGCGCTCGTTCAGCGCGCCCCGGAAGGTGGCCTCGTCCTTGAAGCGAGGGACGAAGGCGTCCTCGCCCGGCCCCACCATCCACAACAGGCTGCCCTCCGCCTGGAGCGAGTGGTGCACGTTGGACACGTACACATCCAACCAACCGTTGCGGTCGAAGTCCGCCACGCTCGCGTTCATGCCCTTGTACGTGTCGCGGCCAATCTCCCCGAAGCGGTTGCCCACGATGTGGCGGAAGTGCCGGCCGCCCTCGTTCAGGTAGATGTCGTCCGGCCCGAAGTCGTTGGCCACGTAGAGGTCCGTCCACCCGTCCTGGTTCAGGTCCACCGTGCTCACCGCGAGCGACCAGTGCGTCTCCTTCAGGCCCAGCGCCTCCACGTCCTGCTTCTCGAACGTGCCGTCCCCTCGGCCCCGGTAGAGCGCGTTGCGCCCACCGTTGCTCGCGTTGTGCCAGCCGTCATGCATGAAGCGCAGCATGCGGCGGTCACCCGCGTACTCGGGCTCGGGCAGCTTGAAGAGGTTGAGCGGCGGCGCGGGCTCCGGGTAGTCCGGCAGGTGCGTCGTCATGGCGTTGAGCACCAGCAGGTCCAGGTGCCCGTCGCGGTCGTAGTCCAGGAACGTGAGGCCCAGGCTCACCGCGTGGTCCGTCACGCCCGCGGCTTCCGTCACGTCCTCGAAGCCCGCGGTGCCCGTCTCGCGCAGCGTGTTGCGCAGCAGGCGCACCGGCCCGAAGGCCACCGCCACCGCGAGGTCCAGGTCCCCGTCCCCATCCCAGTCCACGAACGTCCCGCCGCCCGCCAGGCCCTCCTCCTTGTAGCGAGTGGCGAAGCGCTCCAGCGCGGGCACGGGGACGCGTTCGAAGCGCAGCCCGCCCAGGTTGCGGTACAGGCCCGCGTGGTGCTCCGGCGTGCCCAGCGGGTGCGTGAGGAACAGGTCCAGCTTGCCGTCCCCGTCGAAGTCGCCGGTGGCCACCGCGTCGCCCACCGCGACCAGCCACTTGGCGACGTGGGCCACGCGCGGATCCAACTCCTCCAGCGTGCGACCCATCTGGGAGTCCAGGCCCGCTTGCTTGAGGTCCTGCGCGTTCAGGTGGAACGCGAGCGGCGCCTGACGCTCCCCCTGCGCCGCTGACACCGAGTAGCCCGTCGCCAGCACCGCCCCGAGTCCCCCCACCACGCCCACGCGCTTGAGCATGTCCGGAGCCAGGAGCCCGTGCAGCGCCGCGCCCCGGCTACGCCACAGCTCGCGCGCGTGCATGAACACGAAGCGGGAGGTGGCCACGGTGAGCGCCGCGTAGAAGAACGTGTAGACGCTCTCCTTCAGGTGCAGCACCAGGTCCACGCAGGTGATGGCCAGCGCGACCAGCACCTGGGCCTTTGGCGTCGCGGGCGACGTCGCCGGGTCGGTGAGCATGTAGAAGACGAAGATGAAGAACGACGGCGCGCCCAGCGTGCCCAGGAACAGCACCTCCGGCGGCAGGTGGTGGCGGAGGATGAACGCTCGCAGCGCCGTCTGGAGCGCGTAGAAGGTCAGGAAGCTGATCACCAACCAGCCGCGGCCCACGCGGAAGAAGAACAGCACCATCGCCGCCATCACGATGAAGGCCGACAGCGCGACCTCGCCGTTGGCCCACTGGTAGGCGGGCGCGGCGGTGATGAGCTCGCGCGTGGTGAGCAGCGACACGGCCACCGCGAACATCGACGGGTTGAAGACGTGCCGCCCCTGGAAGGTCAGCACGTACTTGGAGCCGATGGCCAGCCACACCGGCAGCCACAAGAGCGTGCTCGCGTGCGAGTAGTTCAAGAGCAGCGCCAGCGAACAGCAGGAGATGTACGCGGAGAGCGGCACCTCCTTGCGCCGCTTGAGCACCCAGCCCAGGACCGCGTCCAGCAGCGTGCCGGAGACGACCAGGAAGGCCATCTGCCCGGGGCTGCGGTTGAAGCCGAAGAAGGTGAAGCCCAGCACGCCGTAGAGCGTGAGCAGCGCCGCGAAGGGCAGCCTCGGGTCGTTCCAACGGGGGAACACCCAACCGCCCCACTCCACGCGCGTGCCCGTCAGGGCCGGCTGCGTCGGCATCTCCACACTCATGATTGACCGTCCCGGTGCACGCGCGGAGCGTGCCGTGCCCGTCTCCGGGTGTCCAATCCGCACGGGACTTGCGTCCGGCGCCCATGCATGGAGTCCTGGCGCCCGATGTCCTCTTCCCTGCCTCGTCGCGCGGCGGTGCCTCGCGAGCTGCTCGTTCCCGCAACGCCCTCCGGACTGCTGCGCCTGGCGGCCGTGGAGTGGACGGGGATGGCCCTGGGGTGGGCGGTCATGGCTTGGGCTCCTCCGGTGCTGGTGCCGTTGGCGGTGCTCGTCGTCGCGGGACGGCTGCATGCGCTGGGCGTCCTGCTTCATGACGCGGTCCACCTGCCTTCGCGAAGGCGGGAATGGCGACTGTGTCTGCTGGAGACCGTCGCGGGCTATCCCATTGCGTCCACGCTGGCGGCGATGCGCTACCACCATCTTCGCCATCATCGCGATGCGGGCCTGCCGTCGGATCCGTACCGCAAGCCTCCGGATGGCGGCCGGCTGCGCACGGCGTGGCGTTGGCTGCTGCTCCTGACTGTCATCCCCGGCTGGGTGCTGCGGGGACCGGTGGGGCTTTGCGCGTGGATGTTGCCTTCGCTGCGCACGGCATATGGGCGCGTGTTCCTGCAGGACCGCTCCGGACGGGTGCTCACGCGCGACGCGGAGGTGGCGGCGTGTGCTCGGGCGGAGGCGGGGCAGGTGCTGTTCCACCTGGGCGTGCTGGCGCTGGCGGTGCGGTGGCCCTCCGCGGTGCTGTGGGGGTATGCGCTGCCGTTGCTGGTGGCGTCTGGGTTCAACGCGCACCGGTTGCTCGCGGAGCACACCGCCGCGCCCGTGCAGGGGCGGAAGATGGAAGATGTGTTCGCGTGCACTCGCGACCATGGGCTCGGATGGTGGGGAAGGTTGGGATTGGCGCCCCGGCACGTGGGGATGCACGTGGTGCATCACCTGCATCCGCAGGTGTCCTTCACGCATCTGCCCCGGCTCCGCGCGTGGTACGTCGAGCGGTTTCCCCACCACTATCCCCGGCCTCGTTCCTACTGATGCTCACTTCGTCGACGCGGGTGTTCCTGGGGGTGGCGTTGCTGGCGTGCGCGAGCGCGGCGGTGGTGTTCCGGCGCAGGCAGAACGCGCAGGGCGGACGAGGTGGCCGCATCTCCGGGCCCAAGATGGCGTGGCTGCTGTACGCGGTGTTCCTCTGGTTCCTGGTGTGCCCGCTGGTGGCGCTGGATGCGTCCGTGCCGATGGAGGCGCGCGTCGTGCTGGGGGCCTTCGCCGTGTCCATGTGGCTGCGCGGAGCCGCGGAGCTCTACATGCTCTACGTGTCGCGCAACTGGCGGCCGCCGTATGGCGTGGGCCATGACCTGGGGTGCATCGCGCTGGTGGGCGCGGGGCTCGTGTACACCGGGGAGAAGTGGGCCGGAGTGCTCGATGGGCGCGACGTGTGGTCGCTGGCGTTGGTGGGGTTGGTGCTGGTGAGCCTGCTGGTGGAGGTGGCGTATGCGGCGCTGTTCCATCAGGCCGTGGAGGGACGCACCACCGGCGAGGATGGGGTGTGGTTCGCGGATGCCGAGCAGGCGCGGTTCCAGCGCATCAACCGGCTGACGCTGGCGCTCAACGTGCCGCTGTATGGGGCGCTGGCGGTGTGGCTGATGATGGGAATGGGGTAGCTACACCACCGGCTGGCGCCAGGCCTTGGACAGGTGGCCGGGGTTTGACTGGTTGAAGCGATGGAGCAGTTCCTCCCGGCCGTGCTCCAGCAGGTACGTGAGTTCCTGGGGCATCAGCGTCTTCACGGTGACGAGCCGGACCTGTCCGTCCGGCATCGTGAAGTGGCCGGGCAGTGTGGGGGTGTCCATGCCCAGGAGCACGCCGACGCGGCCGTCTTTCGTCAGGAGCGATTCGGGCATGCGCTCTCCGTCCACTTCCATGGAGAGGATGCCGGTCCTCGCCGGTTCGCGCAGGTGCTCGTGGCCTACGAGTTCGTTGGCGATTCGTTCCAGCAGCGTCACGGGCCAGTCTGCCTGCGGCTCATTGGTCTCGAGCGCGAGCTCCAGACCAAAGCCCACGGAGGGTTCCACGGCCTCCACGAAGAAGTCGGAGAGGCCGTCCGTCACGAAGAGGGTGCGTCCTTCGGGCCGGTGGATGACTCGCCAGACCTGGCGCCTCGCGGGCCAACCTCCTCCAACGACGATGGGGAGGATGGCTTTTTCATCCAGCGTGCCGAGGGTGCGCCAGAACGCGGTGCGGGCTGTTTCTGTTCGCGCGTAGAGGGCCTGGAGCTTGCGGTTGTGCTCACGCTGTTCCGGGCTGACTTCGCTCGGGCCTGTGACTTCCCGGAACTTCACTCCAGTGATGTTCGCGTGCTCCAGCGCCTCCTTGATGTCCTCGGAGACGATGAGCACGATGCTCCACCCCCAGGTGCGGAAGACCTTGGCATCGCCCACCTTCGTCGGATCGATGCGCATGCCAGAGACGTCCCTGTATTTCCCTACCTTCTCTGGGCGCCCATCTTCAGGCTTCCAATACAGCACCTCTTCGGAAGCCTCGTCGTCGATGCACCTGACGAGACGGAGCACGTTGACGAGGAAGTGCGGTCCGGGCTCCGATGCAACCGTCACGGGGAGCAGCTGAACATCATCCGGGGCGAGCCGGGTCAGGATGGCTGCCGCTTGAGCCTGAATGACGGGCGCCAGGCCGATGCCCGCCAGCGTGAAATCCAGTGGCTGGCCGACATGGTCGACCGGAATCTTCAAGGGCGTTTCCAGGCTGACGGGTTCACCCTTCCTGAACATCCATGGATTGGCGACCTCCCGGCCGGACGCATCAATGGGATCGCCTAGCGACCACCGACCGGGGACATGCAGATCGTCGATCAGCTCGAAGTACCGCATCGCCACGAGAGACTCCCGCCCAGCTATGACTTCGTGACCCACTTATTGAGCGTCGTGCTCGTGTTCAAGATGTCGCTGGCGAGCCGACGAAGCTCGTTTGTGAGCGCCTCGCGGCATTGATGGATGCTGCCACAGTCTTCCATTGCTTCGTTCAACCGGGAGAGCACTCTTTGATGGTACGCCTCGGGATGGGGACCCTTGTGGCCCGGGACACGGACTTTGTTCGCGGGATCATCCAAGGACATTCCAGCCCGGTCGAAGAGCCTCTGGAACTGGGGCGACCACGGACCACCGTTGTGCGTGGCTTCCCACCATTTGTTCGTGGCGATGTGATGCTCGTGGACGTCGACGGGCACGGGGACGTTCCGCCCCTTGGCGGACATCGCCACCACGTTGGGGGCCAGTGCGAGGGTCACCTCGCCGCTCGCGGACACCGCGATTGCTGAGACCTCCGCCGCGGCCACCAGCCGGAAGCCTCCCTGCTCCGCTCCCACCAGCGCGGCCTGCGCTGAACCGGGCAGTGTCGCGACCCTCGTCGCCAGCGTCTGCGCCGTGCTCCCCAGCGCCGCCATCGCCAGCATCACGAAGGCCCGTGCCGCTTGCTTGCCCATCACCTCGCCGTACTTCTCTCCTGCGTCCCGGATGCCGTCGAACGTCTCTGCTTCCCTCACCTCCGCCGCCAGCACCCTCCAGCCCTGGATGAGACTCCACACCGTGTCCCAGCCCAGGTATGCAATCAGTGCCACCGTCAGCGTTGCCGCTACGCCCTTCGACAGCAGCGGCTCCGGCACCAGCCACAGGCTGAAGTACACCGCTCCCGTCATCACCAGCAGCGACACCGTCGCCTCGGGGTCCACCATCCCCTCCAAGGCTTCGGCCGTCTCCTCCCACACCGAGTCCAACGCGATGCGGAAGGCCAGCGTCCGCTTGCCCTCCTCATCCAGCGTCAGCCCTCCGTCCAACAGGTGCAGGCAGTCTCCGGACAGCCGCTTGCGCACGCACCAGCGTCCGTAGGCGGCCTCCAGCTCCGTGCTCCCTTGCGACACACGGACGCGGCCCTGCCTTGGGTCATCCACGGACACGACACCCAGCGAGGCTCGCGGACGGTCCGCTCCGGGATTCAACAGCCGGAGTGCTTCCCTCCTCGGATGCACCGACGCCGGCGCTCCAGGCGCCAGCGTCCGCACCGCATTCTCGAAGGTGTCGCCCCCCAGCGACACGGGCCTCGTGTCCGTGCGCGGCGTGTGCTCACGCGCCCGGCCTTCTCCCGTGTCCAACCGCCATGTCCGTGACGTCGCGCAGCCCGTCACGAACAACATCCACATCACGCACAGCCAGCGCAGCGACATGGACTGCCTCCTGGTTTCGGCCGCTACACCACGGGCTGGCGCCAGGCCTTGGACAAGTGGCCGGGGTTGGACTGGTTGAAGCGGTGGAGCAGTTCCTCCCGGCCGTGCTCCAGCAGGTACGTGAGCTCCCGGGGCATGAGTGTCTTCACGGTGACGAGCCGGACCTGTCCGTCCGGCATCGTGAAGTGACCCGGGAGTGCTGGGGTGTCCATTCCCAGGAGCACGCCGACTCGGCCGTCCTTCGTCAGGAGCGGCTCGGGCATGCGCTCTCCGTCCACTTCCATGGAGAGGATGCCGGTCCTCGCCGGTTCGCACAGGTGCTCGTGGCCTACGAGTTCGTTGGCGATTCGTTCCAGCAGCGTCACGGGCCAGTCTGCCTGCGGCTCATTGGTCTCGAGCGCGAGCTCCATGCCGAAGCCCACGGAGGGTTCCACGGCATCCGCGAAGAAGTCTGAGAGGCCGTCCGTCACGAAGAGGGTGCGTCCTTCGGGCCGGTGGATGACTCGCCAGACCTGGCGTCTCGCGGGCCAACCTCCTCCGACGACGATGGGGAGGATGGCGTTTTCGTCCAGCGTGCCCAGGGTGCGCCAGAACGCGGTGCGGGCCGTTTCGGTCCGGTCGTAGAGCACCTTGAGCTTGCGGCTGTGCTCACGCTGCTCCGGGCTGATGGCACTGGGACCTGTGACTTCCTCGAACCTCATCCCCGTGACGCCCGCACGCTCCAAGCCCTCCTTGATGTGCTCGGAGACGATGAGCGCGACAGTCCATCCCCAGGGACGGAAGACCTTGGCCTCACCGACCTTTGTCGAATCGATGCGCATGTTGGAGACGGCCCGATATGTCCCCGTCTTTTCGGGTCGTTCATCCTCTGGCAGCCAGTACTTCACCTCGCTGGACTGCTGATCATCGATGCATCGAATGTTCCGTGTCGCGACGAGGATGAAATAGGGCTCAGTCTGTCCCTCGACCTCGACAGGAATGATCTGCACATCATTCGATGCCAGTTCGCTGAAGATGTTCGCGACCCGCCGGTGAACAACGGGGGTTCCACCCACGCTAGTCGTCGCGTAGTCCAGGAGCGCGCCTGGATGAGAGATGGGAATCCTGAGCTGCTCCTTGTTCTGGACCGGGCAGCCATCCGCGAACTGCCAGATGTCGTCGATCTCCAGTCCCTGGGAGTTCCTCGCCTCACCTGGCAACCAGCGATCCTGGATGTCCATGTCATCCAACAGCTCGAAGTACCGCATCTCCATCACCTCCATCCATCAATCGCGAACAACCCAGCCATGAAGGTCCGTGCCCTCTTGAAGGATTTCCCTTCCCAGGTTTTGGAGTTCCTTCGTCAGTGAGTTTCGACACTGAGCGATGCTCTGACATCTGCCAAGCGCGGTCTTCAATCGCCTGAGGATGGTCTCGTGGTACTCGCGAGGATGCGGTCCTTTATGACCAGGAACACGGACCGTGTTCGCCCCATCATCCAGGGACATGCCCGCACGGTCGAAGAGTTCCTGAAACCTGGGTGACCACGGGCCACCGTTGTGCGTCGCCTCCCACCACTTGTTCGTGGCGATGTGATGCTCGTGGACTTCGACTGGCGCGAGGACGTTCCGCCCCTTCGCGGACATCGCCACCGCGTTGGGGGCCAGTGAAAGGGTCACCTCGCCGCTCGCGGACACAGCAATCGCTGAGACCTCCGCCGCTGCCACCAGCCGGAAGCCTCCCTGCTCCACTCCCACCAGTGCGGCCTGAGCTGAACCGGGCAGCGTCGCGACCCTTGTCGCCAGCGTCTGCGCCGTGCTCCCCAGCGCCGCCATCGCCAGCATTACGAAGGCCCGTGCCGCCTGCTTCCCCATCACCTCGCCGTACTTCTCTCCCGCACTCCGGATGCCGTCGAACGTCTCCGCCTCCCTCACCTCCGCCGCCAGCACCCTCCAACCCTGGATGAGACTCCACACCGTGTCCCAGCCCAGGTACGCAATCAGTGCCACCGTCAGCGTCGCCGCTACGCCCTTCGACAGCAGCGGCTCCGGTACCAGCCACAGGCTGAAGTACACCGCTCCCGTCATTACCAGCAGGGACACCGTCGCCTCGGGGTCCACCATCCCCTCCAAGGCTTCGGCCGTCTCTTCCCACACCGAGTCCAACGCAATGCGGAAGGCCAGCGTCCGCTTGCCCTCCTCATCCAGCGTCAGCCCTCCGTCCAACAGGTGCAGGCAATCTCCGGACAGCCGCTTGCGCACGCACCAGCGTCCGTAGGCGGCCTCCAGCTCCGTGCTCCCTTGCGACACACGGACGCGGCCCTGCCTTGGGTCATCCACGGACACGACACCCAGCGAGGCTCGCGGACGGTCCGCTCCGGGATTCAACAGCCGGAGTGCTTCCCTCCTCGGATGCACCGACGCCGGCGCTCCAGGCGCCAGCGTCCGCACCGCATTCTCGAAGGTGTCGCCCCCCAGCGACACGGGCCTCGTGTCCGTGCGCGGCGTGTGCTCACGCGCCCGGCCTTCTCCCGTGTCCAACCGCCATGTCCGTGACGTCGCGCAGCCCGTCACGAACAACACCCACAGCACGCACCACCCGCGCGCTGGCATGTTCGTTTCCGCTCAGCCCCGCAGCGCCACTCCCAGCTCCGCGTCTCCGTGCTTCAGCCAGGTCCTTGCCGCGGACTCCTGCCAGAAACGGCGGAGGATCTTGTCCGTCCCGCTTCCGGACGCCACCCGGTTCAACTGCAACGCGACGATCTGGTTCTGCACCAACTCCGCCACCCGCGTCACCCCGGAGCGCAGCCCGTACTCCTGCACCCTCCGGATGAGATCCGCCGCCTCCGGCGACGCCGGCCGGAACGTTCGCAGGTCCGCTTCGATCTTGATGGCCTGCCCCGCCACTTCATCCGTCGCGGCGCGCAGGTCCTCCACGAAGCGCTGCATCTCCTCCAGCCGGATGTAGCCCTCCAGCGCGAAGCTCACGATGGATTCCGCCCGGTCCACGTCGATTCGATACATCGAGGCCCCCTTCGTGAGACTGCGTCAAACCTTCTCCCCCATCACGCGTCCACGTGCCAACGTCCGGAGGGATGAGTCCCCTATTCAGGACTCCACTCCCACTTGCTCCAGAAGGAGGGCCAGCCCTCGCGCCGCCGCTGCATGCCGCACCTGCCTCCGGTCTCCTTCGAACCGGTGACGCTCCACCACCGCGGCCCTCCCGCGCCGCTGTACCGCGATGAACACCAGCCCCACCGGCTTCGCCTCCGTCC
>NZ_RAWQ01000202.1:0-19754 GCF_003668965.1 Corallococcus sp. AB030 | reverse complement strand
GGGGGAGGGAAGGGGGAGGCGAAAGAGTCCGTTGACTGAAGGAAGCGGCTCGGATAGATCCGCCCTCGCTTCGCCGGGCCCGAGGGCAGTTCCTGGCGCAGCACCGGATATCGGGGAGTGGCTCAGCCTGGTAGAGCACTTGGTTCGGGACCAAGGGGTCGCAGGTTCAAATCCTGTCTCCCCGACCAAACGACGAAGCGGGCTGGAGGCCGAAAGGTCTCCAGCCCGTTTTCGTTTCTGGGGTTTGGTGCTCTGGCCCCTCCTGCATGCGGATGGTTGCTGATCTGGTCGTCGGGATTGGTCCTACGTCTGCAGTTTGAACCGCGCCTCACAGGCTTGGTAGTGGCACTGCATGGCCACAGCTTGGTGGCGGCGTCGCAAGTGACTCCACGCCAAGACATGAGTTCCTGGACGGAGCGGCGGACGAAGGCCGTCAGTGAAGGCCGCGCCGGGCGAGAAACGATCGCATGGGGCTTCTGCGCCGCGGCAGGCCGAGCGCTTATGGGTGGCGTGGCTCCCAAGCGCTCGAAGTGACGTGCGCGGCACGCTGATGCTCCTGCTGGCGTTGGGTGAGCTGCGCTTCAGGGTACGAAAGAGGGCCTCGGAAAAGGCGTTGTCGTCCGAGACGCGGGGCCGGCTGAAGGACGGGGGGATGCCCAGCCATTGCAGCGTGGCCAGCAGGGTGGCGCCCTTCATGGGGCCGCCGTTGTCCGAGTGCAGCACCAGCCCTTCGGGGCAACCGGCCTCCTGCCAGCAACCGCGGACGATGACCGGGGACCTGCCGGCCGGCTCCGCGCTTCCAGATGATGTCCCGAACAGAAAAGACTCAATCGCTCTCCTTCTTCGTCAAGCTCCTCGGCGCGTGGAGCAGCGACCGCACACCTGCGTCCGCCTGGAGGGAGGCCTACGTCGCACAGGACCACCTTTCGGCGGCGAACAACTCGCTGACGGTCGGGTTCTGGTCTGACATGCCCCCCGCTGCGCTCCGCGCGGCTCCCTCCAGAATCCAGGAGCAGTCCATGGTCCACACCTCGGGTATCCCTCGTCGCATCTCCCTCTGGGCAGGCGTTGCCCTGGCGCTGGTTGGCACTCTCACGGGCTGTGCTCCGCCAGGGCCGGAGGACTTGCCCGGAGAGCCCCAGGTGACCCTGGACTCACAATCCCAGGCGCTGGCCTATCCCAACGGGAACAGCCGGACGGTGGTGTCACGGCGCGTCGTCTACAAGGACGCCTCCGGTGGCTACCAGGCGGCGCCGGGCTTCGAGCAGTTCCGCGCGGCCGGTGCCTCCGACAGCACACTGCACGCCATCCGCATCGCCCAGGTGGAGGCCCCGAGCGTGCGCGAGGCCATCGTCTTCATGACCGCCGGGCAGAAGATCTCGAGCAGCGGGCACTCCAGCGGCGTGACGGGCCAGTCCTCCAACTGGGACGCGTCCTGTGACGGCGTCTCCTGCGCCAACGTGGTCCTGGATGGCCGCTCCCTGGCCATGAAGCTCAATGCCCTGGGCTGGTTTCCGGTGGGGAGGACGCATCTGTCCGTGGTCAACGACAACAACTTCGACCACCTGTTCGACAGCGACACGAAGCAGCGCATCGTCAACGGGTTCGTCCACTGGCTCCAGGCCCAGGTCCGACCCGAGACGCGGTCCATCTACCTGGCGGGGAGCTCCCGCGGCGGGTGTCTGGTGATGCGAATTGCCCAGGCGCTCCGCGCCAACACGGCGCTGGATGGCATCACCGTCTACGTGTCGTCGCTGGATGGCGTGTGCAGGAACAGCCAGGGCGAGCTGGGCACGTTCGACACCAAGGTGAACAACCCCGTGCGCCCCTGGGGCACGTTCTACGGCGCGTGGGCCACCAACCTGTCCTCCCAGTTCCCCCGCCGCGAGCGGCTGCACCTGTATCAGGTGGTGGGGGGCCAGGAGGTCGCGCCGGCCACCGGCATCCGCGCCTTCTCCGGGTACGCGGGCGCCACGCCTCCCTCGACGGGCACCGACCTGGACTGGGGCTGGTACAAGCAGACCTGGGTGAAGTGGCAGCACAAGGAGATTGGCAATCCGTACACCGACCCGAGCACGTCGGATCAGCCGCTCGCTATTTCAGAGACGATTGACGCGCAGCTCACCTGGCTGGACGGGCTGCTGTAGCGGGCCTGCGGTCAGGTCTGATGCGTTCTCGGAGCCCCCAACGCATCAGGCGAAGGGGGCCCTGTTGAGGGTAGGGGCTGGAGCCGAAGGGGCGGGGAGGCGCCAAAGGGTGCCACCCGGGCTGTGCGCCGGGCCGGAGCAGAGGCCGTACCGCCCCTCGGGGTACATGCCGGCCCAAGCGGCCCAGCCAGGCGGCAGGCCGCAAGGGCGTGGGCTTCCAGGTCACTGTGGGTGCTTGAGCTCAACACCACACGCTCTGGGGTGGACCCTGTGCCAGGGCCAGCTTCGCAGGCCGCGAGGGCAATGCCAGGTGTTCCAGAATGGCGCGCCCCCCACCGGGGGCCGTCAGGTATGCCAGCACCCTCCTACGGCCTCCACACCGAGAGCAGGCGAAGACATCCAGCGCGAACGTCCGGCGCAGCAGTCCCGCCCAATCCAATCGCGGCGTGCGCTCCATCGTCGACTCCACCGTCGCAGCCTGGGCCGGGCTCGCCTCCTCCAGCCCCGGCTCCGCCCCCGCTTGAGGGAGCCGCTGGCGTCAACCTGTTCACCGTGAAGGGTGGGCCGCACTTCCTGCTCTTCACGGCACCAGAGTGCTTCAAGGCCGCGGTGAGCACGTTCGTCCAGAAGCGGCGTGCTCCTCGCGCGGCCTGTTCGCTTTGACCCGCACCTGACGTCTACGGAGCGGGGATGAACTTGAACTCCGCGATGACGATCTCGACCTCCTGACCGTTCTTGGGCGCGAGTCCCTGGAAGAGCCAGAAGTTCATGTGGACGGGCAGGGGGTTCTGGGGAATGCGCTGGACGTAGTCCGGTGGATTGAAGAGCCAGCTGGCCATCTGGTTGACGTTGCCATCCTGGTGGCCATGCAACGCCTGGAAGTAGACCTGCCTCGACGACCACTGGAAGCGGTGGGTGGAGTAGGTCCCCCCGAGGCTGATGGGGTAGGCCTGATGGGAGTAGGGGACGCCCGTCACCGCGGGGTACACGGCCCAGTTGCCCATCTGCGGCTGACTGCCGCCCCACTTCGCGAACTCGATATCGATTTCATTCGTGGCGTCCGGGCCCACGTCGGGACGCGTGTAGTTGAACAGGCCCAGGACCACGTTGTCGTCGAAGAGGTCCGGCCGGCCAATCACCTTGAACTGGTAGGTGCCAAACCCCAGCCGCTGCTGCGGCATGTAGACCTCCGCCGTCGTCCAGCGTCCGTCGCGCCACGCAATCTTCAGGTGGAGGTAGCCGTTCGCATCGACCCAGGCGTTGCGGTCATCCCAGGCATTGGGGCCCGGGCCGCCCTGACCGCTGCGCACCTCCCATTGATAGCCCGAGAAGGAGACGCTCTTCGCCTCCGCGAGCGGAGTGAAGGCGATGCTGGAGACGAGAGCGATACCGAGGACCTGTGAGCCGCGCATGGATGACCCCATTTCGGGAAGGGTGCCAACGTCAAGCACTCCTTCCGATATATCCAGTTTTTCCTGGAATTGAAATGGGATCGCCTCCGGTGAGGTTGCTGGGCTTCTGAATGCGATCTGGCGACTCCTTCTCCTGGGTGACCTTGTTGTCCATGCCGGTGCGGCTGATCTTCGGCTTCGACTTGCCGTGGCCGCGCTTCCAGGTGACGGAGTTGGAGCTCCCCGTCACGGAGATGGCACGGGTGGCCTCCACCTTCACCTTCGCGCGTCAGGGCGCGCAGCCTGGATCGGCTGGACTCCAGGTGTACTGGGAGTCCAGCGTCAGCTTCTGTTCCACCACGGGGCCCTTCATTCCGCGCGCGGTGAGGAGGAAGGTCTGCTCCGGCGCCGTGCCCGAAACCTCCGCGCGGTAGATGAAGCGACAGCCTGCCGTCCACGTGTCATCGGGCACGGGCGCGCGGGAGCCGTCGAGGCAGGGCTCCGGCGCGAAGCCCACCTGGGCGGCGCTCTCCGAGTAGCGGTCCTTCTCCCCGAAGTACGCCTTCTCGGACGTGAAGAGCGCCTTCAGGTTGCTGGCCCCCTCGCACAGCGGGGCCGGCAGGGGCGTTCCCTCCGGCCTGCGCACGCCATGGCACTCCTCGAGGACGAGTTCGGAAGGCCACACCCGCACGGGCTTCCCGTCCACGTACCCATGCGTCATGGAGTACGTGAGCCCTTCGGCGAGTCCGCCCACGCCCACCGCGCGCACGCTGAAGGTGCTGTTGTCGGGCAACGAGCCGGCCATCGAGACCGCGTAGCGGAAGTGGCAACCCGCGAGCCAGGTGGCGTCCGGCGTGGGCACGCGGCTGCCATCCGTGCATGGCGCAGGGGTGGGGAGCCGTGTGACGTCCGTGGTCCAGGCGTCCTTCTCCCCGAAGTACTCCTGCTGGCCCGCCAGCAGCCCGCTGAGGCCGAGGAGCGCCTCGCACCGCAGCCGCTCGCGCAGCTCCTGCTCGGTGGTGCTCCGCGAGGGCGGGACCGGCGCTGGCGCGCTGGCCTTGACCGGAGCCGGCGCGGACCGCGTGGGCGCGGGAGGCTGCTCCTGACGCTCACAACCGCCCAGCACGATAAGCGCCGAGACGAGACGGGTGATCCGGAATGAGAGGCTTCGCACGCGGGACTCCTCGGGTTCGCATTCCCAGGCATCCATCATGGCGTTTTCCGCGCTCCCATTGCCATATCGGGTTCTCAGTCCTTCCCGAGCCCCTCCACCAGGTAGAGCTGGGAGAGCGTCTCGAAGTAGCTGTACGCGTAGGCGCTCCCGTCCGCAGAGAGCGCCAGGGTCATGATCGTGATGAGCCCCGGCGGGGTTCCGCGCGCGGGCACCGTCAGGTGCGGCACGCTTACGCCTGTCTTCATGTCGACCCGGGAGATCTGGACGGGAAGCGAGACACTGCGCAGGTAGAGGGCCGCGCCGCTCGCGTCCCAGCCCACCACCCACTGTCCCGGGAATGTGCCCGGGACCACGCTCTGCGCGTCCCCCGTCGCGGAGAACAGGCGGAGGCTTCCCGATTCATCCACCGCCGCGAGCCATTCCCCATCGGGGGAAATGGCCGTGTGGAAGCCGGTGCCTTCCGCCGTAACGGGCCGGGGGGCGCCGGCGCCCGGCTCGAACACCCACAAGCGGGCGGGGCGCCCCTCCTGGCTCGCGCGCAGCAGCAACCGCTTCCCATCCGGAAACCAGCGTGCCGAAAGCACCGTGGCCACCGGAGTCAATGACACAGGGCGCGGCTCCCCCACGCCGGTGGGCAGCAGGAAGAACTCCATCCGCTCCCCATAACGCACGACCAGCGCCTGCTTGCCATCCGGGGACAGCGCCAGGGGATGCCCGTCTCCCAGCCGGACCGGAGGTGCGCCATCGGTGGTGCGCACGTACGCGCCATAGGTGGGGCCTTCGATCTGGTTCCCCTCGGAGATGAGCAGCATCCGGCCATCCTGGGACAGGTCCGACATGATCGAGGCATCCGCCATCGTGAGCTCCCGCTCCTCCCCCGCTCGCCCGAACACGAGTCCTGAACGGATCTTCTGGTGATCCACCAGGACGGTGCCAGCGTTCGAGATGTCCTGGAGCAGCATCCGACCGGCGATCCGATCCACGAGCCGCGTCGTGCCTCGCAGGTTGACCGCGAACAGCGCGGTGTCCGCACCGATGCGGGCGGCGGTGAACCACACCTCGCTCCCATCCGGAGCCCACGCCAGTCCCCGGGTGCACCCCCAGTCTCCGGAGAGTTCCCGGGGCGGCCCGTCCTTCTCCAGCACCCACACCCCGCCCCGGTCGTCCTTCGGATTCTCATGGAAGAGGAACGCGATTCGCTCGCCATCGGGGGACACCCGCGCGTGGCTGATCCACCCCTGCGACTCGAAGCGCACGGTGCCGGGCGGCTGCTCCAGCCGGAAGGTCTCGCCCACCCGGCGCACCACCGCGAGCGGTCCCTCGCCGCGCCCCCAGTCCGCCTCCAGCACGCCGTCGAGCACGGCCCGCGGTGCGCCGCCCGCGAGCGGCATCAACCCGAGCGTGCCACTGCCATGCTCCGGGTCGAAGAACCGGGGGGCGAGCAACACCGCCAGCTCTCCCCGGGACGACGCGGCGAGCACATCCGCGTTCAGTCCACGAGGCTGCGACAGCGGACGCTCGGTGCGCGCGCTGTAGAGCTCCACGGGGCCTCCCTCCCACGCCGCGCCATAGAGAAACGTGTGTCCATCCGCGGAGAACCGCGCGCTGAGCACGGGGCCTCGCTGGAAGGTGGCCGGTCGGTACGTGGAGCTCGACACCGGGACCTTCCACGGACGCCCGAACGCCAGGAGCCCACCCGCCACGCACAGCAGCGCGACCGCCAGGAGCGTGAACAAGGCCGGACGCGGGAGGGCGCGGGGATGCACGGCCCGGGGCACCTGACTTCCGGAGCGGGACGCGATGGACTCCAGGGCGAAGGCCAGGTCCTGCGCGGACTGGAACCGGTCGCCGGGAGCCTTCGCCAGACAGCGGGCGACGATCGTTCCCAGCTCACCCGGCAGCATGGGGGGCTCGTCGCGGAGCGCGGCGCTCATGCGCTCCACCGCGCTGTCACCCCCGAAGGGGGCCTGACCGCTCAGGGCTTCGTGGAGCACCGTGCCCAGTGAGAACACATCCGCGCGAGGATCCGCGCTCTGCCCGCGGATCTGCTCGGGGGCCATGTAGCCGGCGGTGCCCATCACCGCGCCGCTCCGGGTCACCGCCGCGCCTTCGCCGCGCTCGGTGAGCCGCGCCAGCCCGAAGTCGAGGATGCGGGCACCGCCATCCGCGCACAGGAAGATGTTCGCCGGCTTGAGGTCGCGGTGGATGACGCCGCGGGCATGCGCGGCCGCGAGCCCCTGTGCCAGCTGGATGCCCAGCCGCAGGACCTCCGCCAGGGGCAGCGGCCCGCGCATCAGCCGCGTCCGCAGGGTGACGCCCTCCAGCCACTCCGTGACGAGGTAGGGCGTGCCTTCATGGGCTCCCACGTCGAACAAGGTCAGTAGATGCGGATGGGACAGCGCACCTGCGGCGCGGGCCTCCTGGCGGAAGCGGGCCAGACGCTCGGGCTCCTGGGCGAACCGTGCCGGGAGCACCTTCAGCGCCACGTCCCGTCCAAGTCGCCCATCGCGCGCCCGATACACGTCGCCCATCGCGCCACTGCTGGCATGCCCGACGATGGTGTAGGGCCCCACCTGCTCCCCTGGAACGAACAGGCGGGGCGGAGGGGCCGCTTCTTCCCCCAGTGCTCCCTCCGCGTGCCACGTCGCCGCGATGGCGGCGAGCAGCGTCCCACAGGCGTCACAGCGTGAGGTGTGGGCCTCGGCCAGGGCCCGCTGCTCGGGAGGCAGGCGGTCCTCAACGAAGGCGAGAATCGTTTCCTCGGAAGGGCAACCAGACATGGTGGGAAGCAACTCTAGCCATGGTTGCCTTCAAGGAAGAAGTGGCGGGACCGTCACCCGGTACGCGCGGACGAGCAGGGGGCGAGTCCCCGGCGCACCGAAACCCAAGCCAGGCTGCACCTCGGCACCCACGCGAAAGCCTCGGTAATCGCGGCGGCGGCTGACCAATCGTTCAGCCACCCCCTGCCATCTCCCACGAGGGGTTCCTCGGTCTCCTCGCTACATGAAGATGTAATTGTAGTCGCAGTTTTCGTTCATGGTTGCGGTGTGAGGGTGATTCACTTCAAGTGGCTGCATGGCGCCGGGGAAGGAAGCCCACGTCCCAGGGGCGCCCCCGGACGGCCTTACGCGGCCTTGTTCGGCTGCGATTGCTCCGCGAGATAGCGCTTGAGTCCCTCCACCTTGTTCTTGAGGTTCGGGGACTCGCGCAGCCCGTCGAAGTATTGGTCCCATTCCTCCCTGCGGGGGGTGACCGGGCCGCCGGGGAGGGAGAGGATTCCGACGAAGTGCTGGAACTCCTCCCCCGGACTGTTCTTCAGGCCCTTGAAGGCATCCATGACTCCCAACAGCGCTGGACCCTTGATGCCGTAGGCCTCTCCCAACTTCATGAGCTGCTTCAGTTGCTGGGGGGGCTCCGTCAGCAGTTCCGGGCTCTGCTGCGCGAGCTTCTGGATGTCCAGCGGTGACAGCTTCATCTCTTCGGAGAGCACCTTGAGGCTCTCCTCGTCCGCGTCCACCAGCGTGGAGAGCACGGGCTCGGTGATTCCCGCAGCCTGGAGGCTCTTCTTCAGGTTCGCCTCCTTCTTTTCGGCCTCCTGTGCCTTGGTGACGACGGAGATGACGGCTCCGCCAGCGACGAGGAGGCCGCCGGCAATCTGTCCCCCGACGGGAACGGCTTGAATGGTGGCCGCGGCGAGGATGAGTCCGCCCAACGCGGAGGCGCTCTTCCCCGCGGCTGAAAGGTAGTCCCCATTCTTGACTGCCTGCACGCTTCCGATGAAATCGCCAATGGCCCCCACCGCGTTGCCTATCCCTGTCATGCGCTCGAAGACCTTCGAGGCGGCGCTGCCAGCCTTGCCAAACATCTGGAGCAGCATCGACGCGCCATCTCCCCCGACACCGATCGTGTCGCCGATGGCTTTCACCTGCTCCTCAAGCGGGTTCTTGTGGAAATTACTCACGCCATTGACGGCACCCACGAGGGAACACGCGAATCCGAGCGCGCGGATCGGCTGGACGATCCCCGGAGCGCCACCGGCGAGGGTGGCGGAGAGTTTCTTGAACTTCTCCTGCGCCGCCTCGCCACCCGTGGGCAGTGCCTTGAAGGCAGCCGCCATCTCCTTCATCTCGGCCTGGGTGCAGCCGAACAGGGCGTGATTCTCCTCGAGCGTGCCGATGAGCCGGTTCACGGCCTCCGGGTCGTCCGCCTTCGACAGCACCAGGTAGCCCATGGCCTTGGTGGTGGCAGCGGTGAGCTTGGTCGAGGCATCCGTTCCGGCCTTGCCGAACGTCGCCGCCGCGTCGAGGTCATCGAAGAGGCTGGGTTGGTCTTCGGCCTGCTTCTGGAACTCCCCCAGGAGCAGTTCCTGACCCGCCTTGGTGTTGGCGAGGTCGGGGAGGTGCGCCATGGTCTTCTCCGCCTCGTCGCCGAGGAAGTCCATCCACTTCGGGAGCTGGGAGCCAGGGGCCGTGGCTCTCGCCGGATCCGCGGTGCCCGGCGTCGTCAGGCTGCCCAGGAGCTTCCGAGCTGCTTCCTCGTACTCGCCGTACGCGGGGGTGCGGCTCTCGTAGTCGAGGATGGCTTTCTGCCGCTGCTTCCCGGTGAGCGCGGGACTCAGCTGGGCGACGAACTTCGTCAGGTCTTCGTTGGCCTCGTCGAAGGCGATCTTCTTTTCCTCGAAGTCCTCCCGGGTCTTCTGGATGCCGCTCGCCAGCGAGTTGCCCACCTGAGCGGCCGGGCCGGACTTTCCCTGCTGATCGAGCGTGTTCGCGACCATCGCGCCCAATTCGGCGCCACCGATGGTCTGTGCGAGCGCGGAGAACAGCGGCTCCTGTTCCCTGAACAGCTTCTCCGCCGGGCACGCGTTCGCCATCTCGGTGGCGATCATCCTGGTGACGTTCGGGCCGCCAATGCTCGCCGCCTTGGCCAGCGCGCTCAGTTGGGGCTTGGCGAGCTGCGGGCTGGTGTTCAGCGACTGCGCGGCCATCTTCTTCAGCTCGGGTCCGAGCTCCTGGACCAGGGCCTTCTGGTAGTGTGGATCCTTGTTGCCCTCGAGCAGGCCCTGCAGGGTCTTCGCGCCAACGTCATAGATGCAGCCATCCTTCATGGACTGACGCACCTTCTGGGCATCCGCGCGCGCTGCCGCCTCCGCCTCTTCCGCGGTCAGCTTCGGCTTCTCTGCCTGATTGTTGACCTCGGGCCCGCTCCCCGCGCCATCGGACTGCTGGGCGCGTCGGCCACCATCATGGACTGGAGCTCAGGCGACACATTGGCGCGCTCCAGGGCCGTCTGGCGCGCGGGGGAGCCCGGGGGCGTGTCGAGAATCTTCTTCGCCTGACCGGCTGGGAGCGTCCCCACCTGCTCGTAATGGGGCTGCTCCTTCAGGTACGCGTCCGTGGAGTCGTAGCTCTTGTTCGTGGCGGGGTCATAGACCTTGGAGCCCTGGCGGACGACCACGTGGCCAGACTGGCCTTCCTCGCCAGCACGCTTGTCCTTGAGGAAGACCAGCTCCGAGCGGGCGCGGATTTCGGGCGACGTCCGGTCCACCCAGTCAGCGGCCTTGTCCAGGCAGTTCACCTGGCCATCCCGGGTGTTCTCGGTGAGCAGCGTGCTGGCGGGCGGCGGGTTCGGGGCGAGCTCGGGGCCCTTCGAGGGCGGGGCCCCGGCCTGGAACGAGGAGCGGAACCGGTCTTCGTTGCGCGGCTTTACCTGCTGGACCTGACGCGACGGCCCCGCCTGTTCGGCCCGGTCCTTCTGGCGGGCTTGCTCCACCTTGCGGATGGCTGTGGATGGATCGGCACCAGAGCCTCCAGGGACTCGCGGACCAGGCATGCGGACCTCCAGGGAAATAGGTCATTCACCCCTGAAGAGCGCTCCACCGTGTCTGCGTCCCAAAAAACCTCGCCACCGCGCTCAGCTCATCTCCTTCCGGGTCGCGAAGAGCCAGTAGCCAGCGAGTGCGAAGAGGAGGAGAGCCCCCATGAACCCGGACCGCGTGCGGAAGTCGCCCGGGAAAGTGGCCGACCTCCCGTTCAGGACGTGAACACCTCGTAGCGGGGCGTCAGCCGCTCACCGCGCCCGCTGAAGATGAATCATTGCCTCATCCAGCAGCGCGGCCACGCCCCGGCGCACCACGTGCACCACCTTGCGGTGATGCGCGGAGGCCAGGTGCGTGTAATGGCCAGACACCTTGTGGTGCAGCTCCGTGGCGCCCCACACGAGCACCAGGTCCGCCCACTCCAGGTCGCTCTTCGCGCGGTCCGCGGTGCGGCGCTCCGTGCCGTCCACCATGCGCAGGGAGATGTGGCCGCCCAGCTTCGTCTCCAGTTCCTCACGCACCGCGGGCGAGCCGCCCACCACCACCACGCGCTGCACGCCGCGCTGGTGGCACATCTCCAGGAACGCCACCTCCGCGCGCCGGTTGGCGGAACCGCCGCACCGCGCGCAGTGGCTCCGGGGCTCCACCCGCAGGGGCTCAAGTATAGGACGGATAGGAGCCCTGTTGAGGGCGGCGGGCTGGTGAAGAGGGGTCAAGAAGGGCCGCTGGAGGGTGACGCGCGGGCTGTGCGCCGGGCCGGAGCAGAGGCCGTACCGCCCCTCGGGGTACATGCCGGCCCAAGCGGCCCAGCCAGGCGGCAGGCCGCAAGGGCGTGGGCTTCCAGGTCACTGTGGGTGCTTGAGCTCAACACCACACGCTCTGGGGTGGACCCTGTGCCAGGGCCAGCTTCGCAGGCCGCGAGGGCAATGCCAGGTGTTCCAGAATGGCGCGCCCCCCACCGGGGGCCGTCAGGTATGCCAGCCCCCTCCTACGGCCTCCACACCGAGAGCAGGCGAAGACATCCAGCGCGAACGTCCGGCGCAGCAGTCCCGCCCAATCCAATCGCGGCGTGCGCTCCATCGTCGACTCCACCGTCGCAGCCTGGGCCGGGCTCTCCTCCAGCCCCGGCTCCGCCCCCGCTTGAGGGAGCAAGTGACTTTCGAGCGCAGGCGCCTCAGAACTCCGCGACGAACGCCAGCTCGCAGACCCGCTCGCGACACGAGAACACGTGCAGCGCCCCGTCGAGGAACTGCCCGCCCTCGTAGTCGAGCAGGTGCGGCATCTCGCCGTGCGCGCAGCTCGGCGTCGCGTCGGCCTGATCCCAGCGCGCCACGCCGCCGAGGCGAGCTCCGCCCCAGCTCGCGCCGCCACGCTGCTGCGCGAGCCAGTCGTCGTACTCCTCTCCGACCTCCTCGAGCTGATCCGGATCGAAGCCCTTGGGGAACGGCCCGTCGAGATCGAGCGCATTGAAGCCGAAGAGCGCGCTCGACGCGGTCTCCGGCGTGATCTCCGAGCGATAACGGTACCAGATCGCCGGCGGTAGCTCGGTTGCCGGGGAGGCCGGCGTCACCCGCAGACTCTCGCGCCGCCAGCCACTCGACGCCGATTGCCACGCCTCGGGGCCGGTCACGCGGTGCCTCGGCTCCACCAGGCGCACGTACGCGACGCGCGGATCGCTGTTCTTCGCGACGCCGCAGTGAAAGCAGAAGAGCGCGGCGAGGCCGCGGCCGCCGGGGAGGAAGTCCGCGAGCACGGCCGGCGTGAGCTGGACGCACATCTCCAGCGGGCGAGCGCAGACGCCGCAGCTCGGCCAGCGCGGCTCGTCGAGCCAGGCGACGGAGCCGTGCGCGAAGCAATCGCCGGGACCGGGATCGAAGCTCTCGGGCTTCAGGAAATGCGGCACCTTCAGATCGACGCAGGTTGGCGCGGTCTCGCGGAGCTCGCGGCGCCAGGGCGCGAACAGCGGGTGCTCGGGAAGCTCGGGGCGAGGCGCCTTGCGCGCGCAGGGCACGCAGGTCTCGGCGGCGTCTCTCCAGCGCGGGTGCTCGCGCACGAAGGTCGGCCATGGGGTCTCCTCCTGCGCGCTGCTCGGCTCGTCCCTGGGCTCCTAGGTGGCTGCGGGCGCGACGATGAGCGGCGTCACCATCACCGCCTTGGGCACGCCCTTGTAGCCCGGCACGGTGCCGTGCACCTCGACCCGGGTGCCGACCGAGGGGTTCACGGCGAAGCTCTTGAGCGCGGTGCCGCCGAAGCGCACCCGACCGCCTTCGTCGAACTCGATCCACCCGAGGGCGTCGATGGGGTTGAGCTCGACAATCGTCCCTTTTTGCCCGCTCATCGCGCGGAACGCTAACACGCCCGCCTCAGCGGCTCCGCACCGTGAAATCGCGCCCTTCCCCGCGATCGTGCTCCGGCCCGGCGGAAGCTGAAGACGCTCTCCCGACCCGCGAGCAGCGGATGATTCATCCGGTACGCGAGGCGGCCATCCTCCATCCGCGACAGTCACTCCAGCGCCAGCGCACTCTGGAATCCGACCCAATCCGCCGAGGCATGAATCAGGGGAAGGTCGGGAGTGACGAGGGAAAGGCGTGAGCGCGTGGCATGCCGTGCTCGAAGAGTTCCTGAAGGAGTCGGCAACGCTCGGGTTCGACGGAGGCGTCGCAGGTGGAGGCTTCCCGCCGGAGTTCTTCGATCGGGACGAGCGAGGAGTCCACCGGGCGCAGCGCCTGGGAGGAGTAGGCCCACGCGTTACCCACGCGATGCACGGGCTTCTCGTCCGCGTGACAGAACGCGCAGACGGTGAGGTCGGATTGGAACATGACCTTCGTGTACGGAGCCTCGGGGAGCACCTCGGCTTCGATGGGGAAGGCCAGTTCTCCCTTGATGGAGCGGCCGGAGGCGTCGAGCTGGCTGAACTCGACGACCTCCGCTCCTGGGCCGTCGGGAACGACCGAGAGGATGAGGGGGCCCGAAAACAGGAAGATGCGAGGGCTGCGCCGGCCATGCGCGGGTTGCGCGCTGAAGTCGCTCTCCGTGGCACTCAGCCGCAGGGGCCGGTCCAGACTCTCCACGAGGCAGGCCACGGAAGTGGGGCGGGGCAGGGAGTTGATGAGCGCCACCGCCTCCTCGATGGTTCCGGGGGCGCCCGTGGCACCGCCGGAGGGAATGCAGTCGCGAGGAGGCTCATCCGGGGGCTTTGAACCATTCGATGCGCCGCAACCTGCCGCCAGCACCGCCATCACCAACTGCGCGAACGCCCTTTGTCGCCACCTGCGCCTCACGTGTGACCTCCAGGGAACATCATGTGCCCGTGGCCACCTCTGCGCGAGCGTTCCCAGCCCGGTTTCATTTTTGGGGGACCCCGAGGCCTCCACACGCCTTGAGCGTTGTTTCCGCTCACACCGAAGCCCAGAAGCGGGCCCTGCCTGGGAGGCGATGGCTGCCAATAACGCCTGGAGGGCTGGGCTGACGGAGTCTCCCGATGAGGAAGCGTGAACGGTCGCCGGTACGTGCAGCAGCATCTTCTGCACCGACGTGACACGCGTCCGCTTCCCCCCCGGGGCACAAGCTTCAGAGATGACGCGGGCTGTGGAGTGGTTGTCGAGGCCGCTTCCCCCCGGGACTCATGTCCCGCGGGTTGTTGCGCGTCTCGAACCGTCTGCCTCCAGCATCGAGTCAGCGGAGACGGATGGGGTGCTTGGGATCAACCCGTCACGGCAGCCGCCATTGCGCGGCCGCCGAAGAGAACAGCAGCCCCGAGCGTGGAGGACTACTTGCCCTTCAGCGCAGCCACGAGCCGGTCCGCCTGCTCGCGGATGTGCTTGTCGGTGCTGGCCTGGGCCTTCTGTGCGTGCGTGCGGGCCTGGGCCTTGTCGGTGTCCGCCAGGACCAGGGCCTGATTGAGGTGCAGGCCCGCGTCGTCCGGGTGCGCCTTGAGCGCTGGAGCCAGCACCGCGCGGGCGTTGGCCGCGCCCTCGGGCTTCGACATCAGCAGCACGGCCAGGTCGTTGGCCGCGCCCACGTCGGACGGATCGCTGGCGTGGGCGGCCTCCAGCAGCTTCTGGGCCTCCGCGTCGTCGCCCATCCGCCGGCGCACCTTGGCCAGGGCGATGCGCACCATGGCATTGTCCGGCACCTTGGCCAGGGCCTCGCGCAGGATGCGGTCCGCGTCCGCGTCCTTTCCGGCCACGAAGGACGCCAGCCTGTGCAGATAGATGGCGTCGGCGTTGTCCGTCAGCTGGAGTGGCCCCCGTGCCGGAGCCCATGAGGGTCCATGGGCTCTGGCGACGGCGGGGCGCTACCAGCCGTTGACGTACCAGGAGTGCCGCAGGGTGTTGTCCGTGCCGCGATAGAAGACATCCATCCGGCCGGGACCCCAGCTCGCGACATCGGGCGCGGAGGTCATCTCACCGCCGAGCCAGTTCCAGCCGGTCCAACTGGAGCCCGTCCACGTGTTGACCCAGAGGCTGTTGTCCAAGCCCCGGCCGAACACCTCCAGCTGGTTCAGGCCGCGAGAGACCGCCGCCGGAGCGGAGGTGAAGGTGCCGCCCAGCGAGCCCCAGCCGCTCCAGGCCGTGCCGTTCCAGTACTTGTGGAGGAAGGTGTTGTCGGAGCCCCTGGCGAACAGGTCGATGCGGTTGGGTCCCCAGCTCACCGCGGCCGGATCCGACGTCACGACGCCCGGAATCACCGTCCACGACGTCCAGCCCGAGCCCGTCCAGGCCTGGTGGTAGAGCTGGTTGTCCAGGCCCTGGCCGAACACGTCCAGCCGGTTCGCGCCCCAGGACGCCACGGCCGGGCCGGAGTTGAAGCCGCCGCCCTGCGAGTACCAGGGGCTCCAGGAGGAGCCATCCCACGCCTTGTGGAGCATGGAGTTGTCCGTGCCGCGCGCGAACACGTCAATGCGGTTGGAGCCCCAGCTCACCGCCGCCGGATCGGAGGTGATGACGCCCGGGTGGAGGCCCCATCCGCTCCAGCCCGCGCCCGCCCAGTACTGGTGGTGCATCTGGTTGTCCAGGCCCCGGACGAACACGTCCAGCCGGTTCGCGCCCCAGGACGAAGCCGCCGGGCCGGAGGACAAGCCGCCGCCCAGCGACTCCCAGGGGATGCCGTAGGTGATCTTCGCGCCCTGGACGTCCGTGGCGCTCAGGTTGCCATTCCCGTTCCAGGCCGGGTTGCAGTAGTTCATCACGGAGGCCAGGTCCCACGGCCCGATGAGCCAGTCACCCGAGGAGCCCTGCGCGGGCTCGGTGCAGGTGGAGGGCCGGTCCGGACGGTTCTGCTCGTGGGCGTAGCCCAGCGCGTGGCCGAACTCATGCACCGCGATGGCGTCGATGCAGTACTTGAGGCTGCTGGCGCACGACGGGCTCCAGTTGGCGAACGTGAAGTTCAGCACCATGCCCTGGGCCCTGCCGTTGAGGCCGTTGCCCAGCGCCTTCACGTGCGGGCCCTCGTCGCTGATGTTGATGCGGACGCCGCTGGACGAGGACGGACATGTCCCCCAGCCGTAGAAGCGCACGCTCGAGTTCGCCTCCCACGTGCGCGTCACCGCGTCGCGCACCCACTGCCGCTGGGTGGCGTTGCCCGCGGCCGGGTTCTCCCAACACACGGGGATGGTCAGCGGCCACCAGAGGGTGGAGGACGCCACGTAGAGTTCGGCCTCGCTGTGCCGCAGCTCTCCCGGCGGTGTCTGCTCGGAAGGCATGGACGCCTCTGGCGCGCTTCCACAGCCAACCCATGCGCCAAGCCCGAGCGCCAGGAGCAGCGCCCCCCCTGGGCGATGCGTGTTTTCAGTGAACATGTTTTCCCCTCTTGCGTCCGCCCACTCCTCGGACGGGGCCTGTATGGCCCACGCATCCCCGGGCGCGACAAGACACATCCTGGCATGAAGACTGACGCACTTGAAGTGAAGTGATGTCAATTCAGTGTCTATGGGAAATTATCTGGATGCAGGGTTTGGGGAGGGCGTTGTATGGGTGAATCACGGTCGCTTCTGGCGGACGGGATATGCTCCGTCGCATGACCTTCCGCGCGAGCAGTCCTCAAGGAGAACGTGTGCGTCGGCCGCGGCTGTCGCAAGACACCGTGGTGCGGACCGCCGTCGCGCTCGTCCAGGAACAGGGGTTGCGACAGCTCTCCATGCGGACGCTGGCCGAACGGCTCCGGGTCACGCCCATGGCGATATACAAGCATGTCGCGAACCGGGATGCACTTGTACTCCTGTGCGCCGAGACCATCCTCCAGACGGTGGTGTTGCCTGTGGAGCGACGTCTGGTGTTGCCCCTGGAGCAACGTCTGGTGTTGCCCGTGGAGCCACAGGATCCGGTGGCGTGGCTCCGGCTGCTCGCGGGCCGTCTGCGCGCCGTGGGGCTGGCGCACCCGGGGTTGATGGATTTCCTGCTGGAGCAAGGCCCTGTCGTCCACACGGCGCTCGTCATCCTCGACCGGACGGTGAGCGGGCTGCACGCCGCCGGCATCCCGTGGAAGGAGGCAGGGGCGCTGCACAACACGTTCTTCTCCTGGCTGGCCGGAGCCATCCGCCGGCAGGAGCCGTGGGACGTGGGGCCACCGGGGACGCCGCCGCCGTTCGAGCGGTTCTTCGCGGCGGCCCAGGCGCTTCCCGCCAGGGACTACCCGGGGCTTGCCCACAGCGTGCCGCACATGCGGGCCACCGACGTGGAGCGGGAGTTCGAGCAGAGCCTCGGCTTCATGCTGGAGGGCATCCAGCGGCGCATCGACGCACGGCGGGTCCCCGCGCGGAAGCGCCCCCTCCGTCGCCAGCGCTGAGGGGGCGTCGCGTCACGCGTCCTTCGTGCCGCCAGCGCCTCCCATGTCCCAGTGCGCGGAGAGGTCCTCCCGTCCGCCCAGGAGCGTGTCCGGTCCTCCCACCCGGGCGAGCACCGCGTCGCGGGCCTCGATGACCCGGCGCCGGACCGTGGCCAGGTCCACGTCCACCAGGGCGCCCTGGAACTTCGCCCACCGTCCGCGCACCATCACCGATTCGACGTTGCCCGCATGCGCCTGGAGCACCACCGCGTCGCGGGGACGGTTGAGCGGTGTCAGGTTCAGCGCATCGGAGCCGAGGACGATGAGGTCCGCGTCCTTGCCCGGCCGCAGCGAGCCCGTCACGCGTCCCAGCCCCAGGGCCTCCGCGGCGTCGAGCGTCACCATCGGCAGCATGCGCGCGGCCTTGAGCGCGAGGACCCGGGACAGCCCGTCCTTCTCATGGGCCCGGGCCCGTTCCACCTGGAGGGCCAGCCGCATCGCGGTGAACAGGTCCCCGCCGTTGCTGGAGACGACGTCGCAGCCGAGCGTCGTCCGGACCCCCGCGCGCAGCGCGCGTCCGGTGACGGGGAAGCCCATGCCCATCTGAAGCTCCGTCTCCGGCGTCACCGCGACGGCACCGCCGCTGTCGGCGATGCGGCGCAGGTCCTCGTCGGAGCTCCACGTGCAGTGGACGAAGAGCACGTCCGGACCGAGCAGTCCTTCGTCCGCCATCCGCCGCACTTCGCTCGGGCCCGACACGGGCCACGCGGAGCAGTGGGCGGTGATGGGGACGCCCAGCTCGCGCGCGGAGAGGAGCTCCGCCCGGCTCTGCTCCCAGGGCACCTGCATCTCCGTCAGCGCGACGCCCATGCGGACAAGCCCGCTGTCGGAGGCCAGCCGGGTGGAGCGCAGGCGCCGGGCGTCCTGGATCCGGCTCGCGGGGGTCGGCAGCGCGGTGCTCTCCTGGGGACCCGCCGCGTAGCCGTAGGCGAAGAGGGCCCGGATGCCGGAGTCCTCCAGCGCCGTGAGCGCGGCGTCCGCGTGTGCGGGGGACTCCACGCAGTGCGAATAGTCCACGAGCGTGGTGATGCCCGCGTCCAGGGCCTCCAGCGCCCCGGCCAGGTTGGCGGCATGCAGGTCGTCCGGCTGGAACGCGGGCGACAGCTTCACGCGCACCGCCGCCAGGTAGTCCATCACCGTCCAGTCCGCCCCCAGGGCGCGCAGCGGCGTCTGCCACGTGTGCCGGTGCGCATCGATGAGGCCGGGCAGGAGCAGCTTCCCGCGCAGGTCGACGACGCGACAGTCCCCGGCGTGCAACTGGGGACCCATCGCGACGATGCGCCCGTCCTCCACCAGGACGTCACCTCGCGGCAGGTCCGCCTGTTCGGGGTCGCAGGTGATGACTTCCGCCCCACACAGCAGCCATCGGTCGCCCATGCGGTGTTCCTCCTGTCAGGCCCAGCGGGTATACACTGTATACCTTCTGGGCCGGGATGGCTGTGGAGGGCTACTGACAGGGAGGCCTCCAATTCCTCAGCTTGTTCCCGCTGCCTCGTTCGCGGGCGCAGGGGACACGCTGGCCCACTGGAACGGGCCGACCACGCTCAACACGGCGCGCTTGTCGGGGAGGCTCAAGCTCCGTGAGCCCCTGGTTCTTGAGCTGCGTGCGCGCCAGGCCCTTCTCGTCGGGGGGCCTTGGAGAACAGGAGCGCGCACATCTCCACGTGACCGTAGGCGGCGGCGGTGACGAAGGGGGCTTCGCCCAGGTTGTCCGGCAGCGCGGGGTCGGCGCCGGCCTCCAGCAGCACGCGCACCAGGTCCGCTCGGCCCACGCGTGCGGCGGCCATCGACGTCGAGTTAGGGAGGGCCCTACGGCCGGGGCGGGACTGGATTGCCATTTCGCGCAATGCCTGCTCATCCTCCACGCATGTACCCTCGTTGAACCGCCTCCTGACGGAGCCCCTGAAAGGCAATGCCATGGACCTCGGCAACAACCTGATGCTGGTGGTGTTCTTCTTCATCATCCCGCTGGGCCTGATGGTGCAGCTGCTGCTCTCCCATGAGCTCACCCTGAAGCTCCGGGCGGAGGGGCTGCACGCCCATGGAACGGTGACCCGCGCGTACAGTGCCTCGTCGGGAGATTCGGGCACCAGCGACGTCGTGGAATACGTCTTCCATCTGCCGGATGGTGAGGAAATCCGAGGCCGTTATGAAGATTCCAGGTCGAGCCACCGCCTTCCCGATAAGGGGGACCCGGTGGAGGTGCTCTACCTGGCCAACAACCCGGAACGGCACCAATGCGTGGGTCAGGAGGTAGGGCTCGCGAAGACTCTGGGCTGGTTGGCGTTCCTCGTCATCTGGATGGGGATGGGGGGCATCACCTTGAGGCAAGAGTTTCAGAAGCAGGAGGCCCCCGCGCCCACGCGCCAGCACCACAAACCCGCCTCCCCCTCGAAGTC
>NZ_RAWQ01000201.1:0-19892 GCF_003668965.1 Corallococcus sp. AB030 | reverse complement strand
CCCCTCCCCCCGGACGCGGCGGCAACCCCGGCCAGCGCCCGGAGAAGCCCGGCCAGCGCCCGGAGAAGCCCGGCCAGCGCCCGGAGAAGCACGGCCATCGCCCCGAGAAGCTCCGGCCGGACCGCACGTCGCCAGAGCTGGGCCCGGACGGCACGCCCCAGGTGATGCTCCTGCGCCGCGGCTCCGACCGGTGGCTCGCGGGCCCGCCGTGGATCTACCGCGCGGACCTCAACGGCGACCCCGGCCTCCAGGGCGGTGAAGTCGTCCGCGTGGTGGACGGCCGCGGCTGGTTCATGGGCAAGGCCTTCTATTCGAAGCAGTCCAAGATTTCGCTGCGCTGGCTCACCAACGACGACGTCGCGGTGGACGTGGACTTCTTCCGCCAGCGCCTCCAGTCCGCCGAAGCGCTGCGCAAGCTGGCGCTGCCCGGCGAGACGACGTACCGGCTGGTGCACGGCGAGGCGGACGGCCTGCCCGGGCTCGTGGTGGACCGCTACGGCGACTACCTCAGCGTGCAGTTCCTGGTCCCCGCCATGGAGCAGCGCAAGGCGCTCATCGCGGACCTGCTGGAGGAGCAGTTCCACCCGAAGGGCATGGTCAACCGCTCCGACGTGAGCGTGCGCCACCTGGAGGGCCTCCTCCCGGAGAAGGGCCTGCTGCGCGGTGCGCTGCCGCCGGGCCCCGTGTCCTTCGACGAGGGCCTGGTGCGCATGCGCGCGGACCTGCTGGAGGGCCAGAAGACGGGCGCGTTCCTGGACCAGCGTGAGAACCACGTGATGGCGGCGCATTACGCCTTCGGCGAGGCGCTGGACTGCTTCAGCTACGTGGGCGGGTTCGCGCTCCAGCTGGCCACGCGCGCCAAGCACGTCACGGCGGTGGAGATTTCGGAGTCCGCCTCCGCGCAGCTGCGCGACAACGCCCAGTCCAACAAGCTCTCCAACCTGGAGGTCGTGACGGCCAACGCGTTCGACTTCCTGCGCGACGCGGTGGACGAGGGCAAGCGCTACGACACCATCGTGTTGGATCCGCCCTCCTTCGCGAAGAACAAGGACGCGATTCCGGCGGCGTTGCGCGGCTACAAGGAGCTCAACCTGCGCGCCTTCCAGCTCCTGCGCCCCGGCGGCATCCTGGTGACCGCGAGCTGCACGTACCACGTGGATGAGCAGGGCTTCGAGGAGATGCTCGCCTCCGCGGCGTCGGACGCGAAGCGCCGGGTGCAGATCATCGAGCGCCGCGGCGCCGGCCGCGACCACCCCGTCCTCCTCAACCTGCGCGAGACGCGCTACCTCAAATGTTTCGTCCTGCGCATGTTGTGAGATAGGGTAGGACCCATCCAAGGGGTCCATCGAGCGGACCCCGACGTGCGGGAACGGTTCAGTCATGGCGCGCCGGGATTGGGACGACGCAGACGACGAGACCCCCGCGTCCGGGACGCGGGCGTTGGAGCGCGCCCTCCAGGAGACACGCACCGTCTACCGCCAGGCGGACGAGGCGTATGCCCCGTATTCGTGCCCCGCGAGCGGTGAGTGCTGCCAGCTGGCCGTCACGAAGCGCCAGCCCTGGCTGTGGCTCCCGGAGTGGGAGCTGCTCAAGCGCAGCAAGCCCCTCCCGTCCCCTCGCGCCGACGGCGCCTGCCCCTACCTGGACGCCGCGGGCCTGCGCTGCACCGTGTACGCGGACCGGCCGTTCGGGTGCCGCACGTTCTTCTGTCAGCGCATCCAGGGACCCGCCCGGCAGCCGTCGGACGAGGTGTCCAAGCTCCTCCTGCGGTTGGAGCGGATTTCACAACGCGTGATGCCGTCGCTGCGGGGGCCACGTCCCCTCCTGGAATGGTATGCCGGGGTCAGTACCGCCCCGGCCCGGGAGGAACGATGACGTCCATGCCGCAGACGCGGTGGCGGAGCGCCCACCGGAGTCCCCCCGTGTCCGCGCGGTCCAAGCCCGTAGGTGCCCGAGCATGATCCCCCCACGCTGGCTGCTTGCGCCCCAGGAGTTCAAGGGCACCTTGAGCGCGGCCGAAGCCGCGGACGCCATGGCGGAGGGGCTGCGGCAGGCCTCGCTGGACGTGGTGCTGGACGTCGCGCCGCTCGCGGACGGAGGTCCGGGCACGCTGGACGCGCTGCTCGCGGGCACGCCGCGGGCCGAGCGCCGCAAGCTCATCGTGCGCGGCCCCATGGGCACGCCGGTGGACGCCTGCTGGGCGTGGCTGGATGACGGGCGCACGGCGGTGGTGGAGATGGCGCAGGCCTCGGGGCTCGCGCTGGTGCCGCCGAGCCAACGGGACGCGCGGGCCGCGTGCACGCACGGCACGGGGGAGCTCGTGCGCGCGGCGTTGGACTCGGGATGCGAGCGGCTCATCGTCGGCCTGGGCGGCAGCGCCACCACGGACGGCGGCAAGGGCGCGCTGGAGGCGCTGGGCTTCCGCTTCCTGGACGCGGACGGGGCGCCGCTGCCGCCGGGGGGCGCGAGCCTCGCCAGGCTTTCGCGCGTGGACGCGAGCGGCAAGCACCCGCGCCTGGAGCAGGTGGAGCTGCTCATCGCCACGGACGTGACGACGCCGCTGCTGGGCGCGGACGGCTCCGCCCGCCTCTTCGGTCCGCAGAAGGGCGCGGACGCGGCGGCGGTGGAGGAGCTGGAGACGGCGCTGGCCACGTTCTGCCGCATCGTGGACGAGGACGCCGCGAACCTCCCGGGCGCGGGCGCGGCGGGTGGCCTGGGCTACGGGCTCGCGGCGCTCGGAGGCGGGAAGCTCACGTCCGGGTATGACCTGGTGGCGCGGGCGCTGGGGATGGAGCGGCGCGTGCTGCTCGCGGACCTGGTGCTCACGGGCGAGGGCCGCTTCGACCGGCAGACGTCCATGGGCAAGGGCCCCGTGGCGCTCGCGAGGCTGGCGCGCGCGCAGGGCACGCACGTGGTGCTCTTCGCGGGTGTCGTGCAGCGGGACAACGGACCGGAGCTGTCCCTCTTCCGCGACGTGGTGGAGCTGAACGGACAGGCCCGCCCCGGCGCCACCGCCAGGGAGACGCTGCGCGACGCCACCGCGAAGTGGGCGCTCGCGCACCTGGGCCGGTAGAGGCAGCGCAGCTCTACGGAATCGGATCCGTCGTCCGCACCACCTGCATCCCGGCGGCCTTGAAGCCCGCCAGCGCTTCCTTCGCCAGGCGCGGGAAGTCCAGCGCCGGAGGCAGTGGCTCCAACGGAGGCGCGGGCACGGGGCTCATCGCGTCCTCCAGGATGTAGATGTTCCGAAGCTTCGAGCGGTCCGTGCGCTCCAGGTACTGCTGCAGGTCGCGCAGCGTGGACAGCACGCAGTGCGAGCTGGCCTGCCCGAAGACGTACACGCGGTCGAACGTCAGCAGGTGCTCCATCAGCCGCGCGTTGAACTCGCCCACGCGCTGGCCCTTCACCTCCGTCACCTCCGGCGCCATCACGGAGTAGTTCTCCGTCAGCGGGTGCTCGCCCTTCAGCTCGAAGTGCGTGGGCGTGTCGCGCACCAGGGCGTGGAAGAGGCTCGCCTCGTACATCGCGGGCACCAGCGCGTGGCTCTGCCCGCCCAGCAGCGCGTGGTACGGCCAGATGGTCAGCACGTACCGGCCGCTCGCCTCCAGCCCCTCGCAGTACGCCAGGCTCTCTTCTGGATGGCGCGTCGCACGCCAGCGGCCCTCCCGCACGTCCTTCGCGGTGATGACCGTCATGGGCGCGGGCGGACGCCCTTCCGCGTCCTTCCACCAGGCCGGATGGAAGATTTGGAATGCCCGGTGCGTGTCCAGCGAGAAGACGAGCCCCGTCAGCCGGTCCAGGTGCGCGTACAGCCAGCGCAGCGTGCGCTGCGTGTCCTCCACCGCGCCTGGGACGAAGAGGCTCGCGCCCGGGGTGCAGAAGGCCACCTGCGCGTCGATGCCGAACGCCGCGATGCGGACCTTGTCCTCGCGGGCCGGACGCACGCGGTGCTCGGCGGCGTAGCGCCAGGCCTCCTGGGAGACCTCCGCCACGCGCTCCAGGTAGAGCTGGCCGACACGTGCGTCGTCGTGGAACCGGGGAAGCGGCAGCGGCATGACGTGCTCTCCAGGCCCGTCAGCGCCGCCGCGCCCTTGGCGTCAGCGGCCCTGCGGGAAGTGGCGCCGGGTGATGGACTCCACCAGCGCCTGCGTGGTGGCAGTGTAGCCGATGCGCTGTTCCTCCGGCGTCAGGCCTTCGGTCCCCACCAGCGTCGGCATGGACGGGGCCGCCTCCATCAGCGGGAAGTAGCCCTGGGGCGTCGCCTCTCCCGCCTGCCCCACCAGCCCCAGTGGCCCCGTGCCCGTGCGGCGGCGGAAGACGATGGGCGTCCCGGGCACGCTCTGCTTGCCCTCCGCCAGCTCGTTGCCGAACTTCATCACCGGCGTCGCGCCCGAGCACGACAGCTTGTAGATGGCCGCCACCCGGTCGCGCGTCAACGCATGGAACATGGTGCGCGCCACGATGTGGCCGCCGTAGCCGTAGAACTGCGTCGTCGGCTCCCAGCCCACCTGCTTGCGCAGCTCCTCGAACTCGCGCGTCATCTGCGCGTCCAGGCCGTCCTCCAGGATGATGACCGGCTTGATGCCCAGGTCGCGCGCGCGCGTCACCGCGTACAGGTACTGGAGCTTCTTGTTCCCGGAGTCGAACCGGATGGAGTCCCCGCCCTGCGGCTCCTCCGCGATGAGCTTGAACGCCGCGGGGATGCCCGACGTCAGCGTGTCGAAGGTGTCCAGCAGGTAGCTGGAGCGCTGCGGCCGGCGCTCGTGCATCGCGCGGTAGGCCGCGTCGTCGGAGCCGTAGCGCTGCACGTGCTCGTGGCCCATGGTGCCCACGGGAATCATTCCCAGCACGCGCGCGCCCTCCACGTTGCTCGTGCGCTGCACGCCCGCCTCCTGGCACGCGCGCAGGGCCAGCTCGTGCTGCTCCAGACAGGTCGCCGCGCGCAGGCCCACCTCGAAGATGCGCGAGGGGTCCTCGACGACGTCCACCAGCTCCTGCACCTGCGCCCGCACCCGCCGCACGTAACCTTCCGGGTCCACCTGGATGGACACGGCCCGCACACCCACCTGGTCCAGCGTCTCCAGGGCGATGCGCTTCTCCTCCTCGCACGTCACCGTGGCCAGCGTCCGGGCCAGCGCCTCGCGGTCCTGCAGCGCCTGCGTGGCCACCTGGACGCGGTAGTTGAGCTGCAACAGCATCGGCTCCAGCCAGGACACCAGCGCGGAGGGACCCGTGATGGTGAGGATGGGCTCGCGCGGCAGGAACAGCGCGCCCCTGGGAATGGCTCGAACGGACAGCTGCGCCTTGCGCAGGATGGCCGCCTTGAAGCCCACGCCCATCTCGTAGTCGTGGCGGGCGAGGAACGCGTAGTCGTCCGGCTGCGGCTCCGGCAGGAGGTTCTTCACCCAGGCCGCCAGGTCCAGCGGCATCACCTGGGGCCCGCCCTTGCGGTGCGAGTAGTAGAACGTTTCCTTCCGCAGGGGCCAGCCGGCCTCCGCCATGCTGAACTTGTAGCCATCCGTGGCGAGCAGGGACTGGGGCATCGGGAAGCGACTCCTTATCGTTGACCCCGAGACTATGCGTGCCCCCCACCCCGTACCTAGGACCAAGGGCTCCGACGGATGCGGGAAACCACGGGTGACCCGTCACCTGTCTTTCCGTCAGCAACCGACACATTGGGGAATACGCTGGATGCGACAGGTGCGGTTAAGCTGTCCCGACCCACAACGAAGCTAGGTGCCCATGCCCGCAGAGAACGAGACGCAGAAGGTCGAAGCGGTACTGCGCGAACATGCGATGAGCTACCCCGGCGCCCACGAGGACTTCCCCTGGGGCCACCGCGCGATGAAGGTCAATGACAAGACCTTCCTCTTCATGACCGTCGACGGCGAGAAGCTGAACCTCTCCGCCAAGCTGCCCGACTCCAAGGACGCCGCCCTCACGCTGCCCTTCACCGAGCCCACCGAGTACGGCCTGGGAAAGAGCGGCTGGGTGACCGCCCACTTCGACGAGGCCTCGCAGGTGCCGGTGCCCGTCATCAAGGCGTGGATCGACGAGAGCTACCGCGCCATCGCGCCGAAGAAGCTCGTGGACCAGCTCCCCGCCCGGGGCACCGCCGTCCCCGGCCCCGCCTCGAAGCCGGCCAAGAAGGCCGCCACGGGCAAGAAGCCCTCCGTACGCCAGGCCGTGGCCCCGGCGAAGAAGGCCGCGAAGAAGGTCGCGAAGAAGGTCGTGGGCAAGGTGAAGGCCGTGGCCAAGAAGGCCGCCGCCCGCGTGAAGACCGTGGCGAAGAAGGCCTCCAAGAAGGTGTCGAAGACGGCCTCCAAGAAGGTGTCGAAGACGGCCTCCGCCGCCAAGGCCAAGACGGCTCGCAAGGCCCCCGCTCCGGCCCGGGGCAAGCGCGCCGCCAGCTCCGCGCCCAAGCGCGCCCGCCGCTCGTAGGCGGGCCCCACACGGCCCACGCGTGAAAGGAAGAGGGCCCTTCGGGGCCCTGCCCTTCCCGCGCGTCGTGACTTCAGGAAGCGGCTACTTCCCGCTCCGGTTGCTGCGGCCCTTGGCCGCCACCTTCGCCACGGACGTCTTGCGGCGCGCGGCCGGCGCGGACTTCTTCGCGGGCTTCGCCTCCGGCTCCACGAAGAGCTTGTCGTAGTCGCGCATGCTGCGGCGGATGACCTCCAGCGCCTCCTGCCGGTCGTAGACCTCCGCGATCTCCACGCTGCGCTTTCCCTCGCCCGGAATCTGCTTGTAGGTGAGGAAGTAGTGCTTCAGGCGGTCCAGCAGCGGGCGCGGCAGCTGCGCGATGTACTGGAGCTCGCCGTACACGAGGTCCGACTCCAGCACCGCGATGATCTTGTCGTCGGCCTCGTTGCCGTCGACCATCCGGAAGCCGCCCACGGGCACCGCGTGCACCAGCAGGTTGCCGTTGGAGACGACCTTCTCCGTCAGCACGCAGATGTCGATGGGGTCCCCGTCGCCGTGGATGTCCTTGTGGCCGGTGCGCTCCGCGCAGCGCTTCGCCACCTGCTCGCCGCAGTACGTGCGCGGGATGAAGCCGTAGAGCGTGGGGCACTGGCTGCTGAAGCGCTGGGGCCGGTCCAGCATCAGGATGCCGGACTCCTTGTCCATCTCGTACTTCACGGCGTCCGTGGGGACGATCTCGATGTACGCGGTGACGACTTCAGGAGCCTCCGGCCCGGGCGAGATGCCATGCCAGGGGTGGGCCTGCGACTGGGTCTGGGTGCTCTTCTTCATGAAAGGTCTCCCGAGCGCTCGCGCGCCTCGGCGTACAGCCCTGCCACCGCCTCTTCCAGGCGGCGGGTAAGGGTATCCCGGTCATCCAACGTCAGCCCTTCGGTGGGCACGGGCTTGCCCACCACCAACGCGACCCGCTGGCCCCACTGGATGGCCCGCCCGCCCTTGGGGAGGATGAGCCGGGTGCCGGCGACGGCCATGGGGACGACGGGGACCTGCGCCTGGATGGCCAGCGTGGCGGCGCCCTTCTTGAAGGGCCTCAGCTCGCCGTCCGGGCTGCGCGTGCCCTCCGCGTAGAACAGCACGCTGACCCGCTCGCGCAGCGCCGTCACGGCCTCCTGGAGCCGGGCCCGGTCATTCGCGCCGCCGGTGCGCTGCACGGGGATGTTGCCCGCGACGCGCAAGGCCCGGCCGAACACCGGCACCTTGAAGAGCTCCGCCTTGGCGACGTAGCGCGTGTGCTTGTCGATGTGCGCGAAGTTCACCATCGCGTCGAAGTGCGACTGGTGGTTGCTCACGAAGACGACGTTGCCTTCGCGGGGGACGTTCTCCAGGCCGAAGGCTTCATGCCGCACCCCCGCGGACGCCAGCCCCGAGAGGGCCCACGCGCGCAGCACCTTGTCCGCCGCCGGGTGCTGATCCAACCCGGACAGCAGCGTCACCGCCGCGGACGTCACGCCCGTGAGACCCACCGTGGCCGTGCCAGCGAACACCGTCTGGAGCACCTTGAGCATCAGACGAACCCGTGTGCGGGGAACAGGAGGACGTCCTCGATGCGCTGGACCCCGAGCAGCAGCATCAGGATTCGGTCGAGCCCCACGGCGATGCCCGCGGCGGGGGGCATGCGGCCCACCGCCTCCAGGAAGCGCTCGTCCAGGGGATACACGGCGCGGCCCAGCTTGCGGCGCAGCTCCTGCTCTTCCACCAGCCGCGCGCGCTGCTCCACCGCGTCCGTCAATTCGGAGAAGCCGTTCGCCAGCTCCAGCCCCTTCGCGTACAGCTCCACCCGCTCCGCCACGCGGCCGTCGCCGGGCTTCAGCCGGGACAGTGCCGCCATGGACGCGGGGTACTCGATGAGGAAGGTGGGCCGCTCGTGGCCGAGCCCCCGCTCCACCCGCTCCAGGAAGAGGTGGAAGAAGACGTCGTCGAAGGACGTGGAGCTCCCGGTGTGCACGCCCACGGCGTCCGCGGCCCGCTTGAGCGACGCGCCGTCCGAGTGCACGTGGATGTCCACGCCCGTGGCGCGCAGCACCGCGTCCCGCACAGTCACGCGCTCGTACGGCGTGCGCGTGAAGAAGGCGGGGTCCGCGACAGGGTCACCCTCCTTCGCGTCCGCCGCCACCCGGCCCGCCGCAGCCAGCGCGCCCTCCAGGTCGTCCATGATGGCGTGGTAGTCCGCGTGCGGCCGGTAGAACTCCAGCAGCGTGAACTCCGGGTTGTGCGTCTGGGATACCTCGCCGTTCCGGAACACCTTGCAGATCTGGAACAGCGGCCCCGCGCCCTGCGCGAGCAGGCGCTTCATCGCGTACTCGGGGCTGGTGTGCAGGTAGAGCGTGCGGGCCTTGCCCAGGTCCGTCTCCGGGACGAAGGGCGTCTCGAAGGCGGAGATGTACGGCTCCATGCCGGGCGTGGGCACGAGCAGCGGCGTCTCCACTTCCAGGTAACCCTGGCCAGCGAAGAACTGTCGCAGGGCGGAGTAGAGGCCCTGGCGCCCTCGGGCCGCTCGCCATGGGTTTACGTTGGGCATCGGCGGGTCGGAAGTAACATGGGCGGCCCATGTCCCCAAGGATTCCGTCCCTCCTCGCCGCCACCATGTGTTTGCTGAGCGCCTGTCACAAGGCGCCGCCCCCGGTGGTGGTCCCCCCTCCCAGCGAGGAAGAACTGCTGACCGGCGAAGTGAACGCCCTGTCCACGGAGGCCGCCCTCCTCCTGGAGGAGCAGCACCGGCTCGTCTGGGACTTCTGGACGGAGGGCAAACCGGTGGACATCGCCGCCACCTACAGCGGCAAGCAGGCGCTCTTCAGCCTGGAGAACCTGCGGCGCATCGACCGGCTGCGGCACCTGACCAAGGACCCGCGCGAACTGCGCGCCCTCACCGCGCTCCACGGTCACTTCGCCGGTGAGTTCCTGTCGCGCGAGCTGGCCGAGCACAACGACGCCTCCGCCAACCTGGAGGCGTCCCTCAAGATGAGCGTGGACGGGCGAGAGGTGCGCTACCACGACCTGGAGCGGCTGCTCGCCAACGAGAAGAGCGCCCTCAGGCGCAAGGCGCTCTACGCGGCGGCCACGCCCGCGCTCACCCGCCTCAACCAGACGCTGCTGCGCCGCGAGTCACGCACCCGCGAGCTGGTGCAGCAGATGGGCTTCGAGTCCTACGAGGCCTTCGGCAGCGAGCTGCGGCAGGCGGACCTGGAGCGGCTGGCGCAGCTGGCGGAAGAGGTGCTCCAGGCCACCCAGGAACCGTACCGGCTGGTGATGGAGCGGCTCTCCCAGCGCGAGCTGGGGCTGCCCTTCGCGCAAATCACCCGCGCGGACATCCCGCGCCTGTTCCGCTCGCGCGAGGTGGAGGACGCGTTCCCCAAGGGCGAGTCGCTGGCGAAGGCGCAGGCCACGGTGGCGGGGCTGGGCATCGACCTGAACGCGCTGCCCAACGTGAAGGTGGACGCGCGCGACCTGCCGCGGAAGAACCCGCGCCCGCTGGCGCTGTCGGTGAAGGTGCCGTCCGACGTGAGGCTGTCCTTCAAGCCGGGCACGGGAGTGCTGCACCAGGGCCGCGTGCTGCATGAGGTGGGGCACCTCTTGCACATGGCATTCACGCAGGAGCAGCGCTTCGAACTGGCGCGGCTGGGCAACCCCACCGTGGGCGAGGCGTACTCCGCGCTCTTCGAGGACCTGCTGGAGGACCCGGTGTGGCTGGAGGAGAACGCGGGAGTGCTGGGGGATGCCGACAAGCGCGCCCAGTACCTGGCGACCTCCAGCGCGCACAAGCTGTACCTCATCCGCCACGCGGCGGGCCGGCTGCTCTACCAGTTGGAGCTGCACCGCCGCACGGACGTGGACCCGCGCGAACTGTACCGTGCGCTGATGGCGCGCACGGGCGCCATGCCCATGACCGCGGACGACGTGGAGCGCTACCTCGTGGACCAGGAGGATTTCTACCAGTCCGCGGACAGCTTCCGTGCGTGGTTCCTGGCGGGGCAGCTCCAGGGGCAGCTGAAGGCGCGCTTCGGCCCGGCGTGGTGGCGCGCACCGGAGGCGGGCGCGTTCCTCAAGGAGCTCTGGGCCCGGGGCACCGCGCCCTCCGCGCGCGAGGTGACGCAGGCGATTGGCGAGAACGGCCTCGCGCCGGACGTGCTGCTCTTGCGGCTGAGCACCACGCTCCAGGTGCCCATGAAGCTGGACCTGCGCCGGTTGGACGACACGCCCGCGCAGCCGTCCCCACCGCCGGCACCGGCGCCGGCCCCGGTACCCCAGATGCCCCGGGCCCAGGCCACGCCGCTGGCCTCGTAGGCATGGCCTCCACGCCCCACCGGGCCCTTCCCGTCCCCGCCGGTTGCACGTAGGGTCCAGGGCCATGGTGTCCGTGAAACAGCTCCGTCCCTTCGCGGGCGCCTCGCTGGAGTCCTTCCGGGCCGCGTCCGGCGCTATCGCCCTCATCCAGCAGCCCGTGGACGCCGCCTTCAAGGCCGTGGTGGCCCCGGGCATGGTGGGCATGCGCACGGTGGGGATGGCGCACCGCTCGCGCATGGAGGAGCGGCTGCTCGCCATGCTGCGCGACTTCGACAACCTGGAGGTGCACTTCCTCCAGCCGAACCAGGACGGCGAGGAGTTCACCGTGGGCCGCACCGACGCGTGCGACCTGATGGTGCCGGAGCCCTCCGTCTCCCAGCACCACGCCACCCTGCGCTGGAACGCGGGCGCCGGGGACTTCTCCGTGCGCGACGCCCAGTCCATGAACGGCACCTTCATCAACGGCGCGCCCCTGGGCTTCAAGGCCCAGGTGATGCTCCACGACGGCGCCACGCTGGCCTTCGGCGACGTGCAGTTCCTCTACCTGCGCGCGGAGACGCTGCACGAACAGCTGCGCCTCGCCGTGCCGGGCACGCCCGCCCCCTGAAACGCGCGAAGGCCCCGCCTCCCAAGCAGGAGACAGGGCCCTCATGCGTCAGCGCGAAAGCGGCGGGACTACAGCAGCTTCATCAACTCCGCGCGCTTGGCGGCGTACTCCTCGTCGGAGAGCACGCCCGCGTCCTTCAGCTCCTTGATCTCCTTGAGGCGCTGAGCCGGGCTGCGCGTGTCCGCGGGAGCGGCCGCCTGCGCGGGCTCCGCGGGGCGCTGCTGCTGCGGGTTGTTCTGCTGGTTGGCGAACATCTGCGCCATGCCGAACCCCATGCCCATGCCCATGCCCTGCATGGCGCCGTCGGATCCGCCACCGCCCTTGGCCATGCCCTCGGACGCGCCGAGCATCGCCTGGCCCTGCGCGTACTGCTGGAAGCCGCCCGCCAGCCGCGAGTACGCGACGTCCTTGGACAGCTTCTTCAGGGTGACTTCGTCCTCGGGCTTGATGCTGACGACGAAGTTGCCCATGCGGACGATGGTGAGGCCGTAGGAGTCCACGTGCGGCTTCAGGCCGGCGAGGATCTCCTGCTCCATCTCCTCCACGTAGGCGCCGCTCGTCACGTCCAGCAGCGGCCACTTCTTCTTCACCAGCAGCTCGGCGGTGCGGTCGCGCGTCACCTTGAGCACCTGGCCCTTGAACCAGCCCAGGAACTCCTCGTTGGTGGCGCGGCCCATGCCGACCAGGCCCACCACCAGCTTCTCCGGCTCCGTCACGCGGATGGAGAAGTCGCCGTACACCATGGTGCCGATGCCCAGGCCCGTCTCCGGGTCGCGCACGTCGCCAATGGGACCGCCGAACTTCACGCCCGTGTGCTCACGGTTGGAGACGAAGAAGATCTCCGCCATGAACATGTTGCCGCCGGTGAAGCTCTCCAGCAGGCGCGACAGGAACGGGATGTTGTTGGTGTCCAGGGTGTGGCGGCCGGGCCCCAGCTTGCCCTCCACCTTGCCGTCCTTGACGAACAGCGCCACCTCATCCGCGTCCACGGTGAGCTGCGTCTTCATCCGGACGTTCTTCTCCGGATACTTGTAGACGATCTCACCCTTCGCGCTGTCCGCGCGGGCGATGAAGTTCCGCTGCGCCTCGCCCTTGATGCTGTCGAAGATCCCCATGTCTGTTCAGCGCCTCCGTGGCCGCCTGGGCGGCAGGTCTTCAAAGCTTCGTAACCCCATCCCCTAAATGCGGGGCCGCCGGCGCGAAAGCGCCAGTGCGCTTCCCCCGGCATCCTGCCCGGAACATAACAGCTTCACGGGCGCCTGCCCGTCCGGCCGGCCCCCTGGCAGTCCACTCTCCAACCCGCCAGTGACTCAACCCCAGCGGCTGACCAGACGTTCCCGGTCCAGGAACCGGATGCTGGCCGCCAGCAGGATGAAGTCCAGCACCAGCACCACCGCGCCCTGGATGGCGTAGTACCCCGGGCCCGCCTTGAGCACGCCGGCCACCTGGCCTCCCACCAGCCCCACCAGCGGCAGCACCACCAGCGCGGCCAGCTGCTGCGCCATGCGCGCCTCGCTGACCCGGGCGGAGATGAGCACCGCGACGCCGTTGCCGAAGAAGGCGAACAGCGGCGCGAGCACGAACACGCCGAAGCCCCACAGCGCATTGGGCATCAGCGGGGCGCCCACCAGCGGCCACGCCACCCAGTCCACGCCCACGCAGAACAGCGCGAAGGCGACCCAGGTCAGCACCACCGCGGGCACCAGCGCGGCCAGGCACTTGCCCGCCACCAGCTCCGCCGCGGACACCGGCGACGCGAGCAGCGGCTCCAGCGTGCGGCGCTCCTTCTCCCCCGCCACGCTCTGGGACGCGATGAGGATGGGGATGAAGACGGGCATCACCAGGAACATGCCGAACCAGTCGGTGAGCGACTTGTCGACGAGGAAGCGCGCCGCGCTCGCGCCCAGGGGCAGCGTGGGGTCGTAGAAGAGCGCCACCGTGCGCAGGTCCGAGTGGTCCGGCTGCCGCACGTACGTCCACACCACGCCGATGGGCACCGTCACCATCACCAGCGGCAGCACCGCCATGGACACGAGCAGGCCCACGTTCTTGCGCAGGTCCAGCCAGTCCTTCCAGAACACCGCCAACGCACGTCGCGGCCGGAAGGCCATGCTCACGTCCCCTCTTCCCGCAGCAGGTCCAGGTACACCTCTTCCAACGGCCGCTGCGCGGGCACCACGCTGTGCACGCGAGCCCCCGCCCGCACCAGGCACGCCACCACGTCCGGCGCCTGGGCTTCATCCGCCAGCATCACCCGCAGGCGGCCACCCTCCACCAGCACGTTGGGCCGGAAGGGCAGCGCCACCAGCGCGGTGACGAAGCCCTGCGCGTCGCCCTCCACGCGCACGTCCAGCGACTGGCCCGCGCGGCGCATCTCGCGCACCGGCCCCAGCGCCAGCAGGCGGCGGCGCACCACGGCCACGCGCTCGCACAGCCGCTCCACCTCCGCCAGGTTGTGCGAGCACAGCACGATGGTGCGCCCCTCGGAGGCCAGCTCCGCCACCGCGTCGCGCACGGTGCGCGCGGACTCCGGGTCCAGGCCGCTGGTGGGCTCATCCAGGAAGATGACGCGCGGGTCGTGCACCAGCGTGCGCACGATGGCCAGCTTCTGCCGCATGCCCTTGCTGAAGCCGCCGCACGGGTCGTCCTCGCGGCCGCCCAGCCCGAAGCGATCCAGGTAGTGCTTCGCCCGGGGCCACGCGACGGACTCGTCCAGTTCATGCAGCTTCATGAAGAAGCGCAGGTTCTCCCGGGCGGTGAGCCGGTCGTAGAGCCCGGGCTGTTCGGTGAGCAGCCCCACCACCTTGCGCAGCGACTCGCCGTCGCGCGTGACGGAGTGGCCCCACACCTCCGCGTCGCCACTGGAGGGCCTGAGCAGCCCCGTCAGCATGCGCACCGTCGTCGTCTTGCCCGCGCCGTTGGGACCCAGCAGACCGAACACCTCGCCGGGCCGCACGTCGAAGGTGAGGTCCTCCACGGCGGTGCGCTCGCCGAAGCGCTTCGCCAGACCGCGGACGCGCAGGCCTCCCTTCGCGGGGGCCTCCGCGAGCGGGGGCGGGACGAGGATGCTCACTCGATGGTCACCAGGACGAACTTGTTGTTGATGTCGCGGTCCACGAGGGTGACGGTCTTGTCGGAGCCCACCGCGGTGCGCAGCAGGTTCACGCGGTTGTGCTCCACCAGCGCCCACTCACGGCCGGGCCGCGCCGCGTACTGGCGCATGCGCGTGTTGGCGTCGTTGGCGCGGAACTGCTCCACCGTGTTGCGCGAGTAGAACGTCTCACCGCGCCAGTTCATCATGTACGCGGCGATGGGCTCGCCCGCCTTGCGCTGGTCGTAGTAGCGCCAGAACAGGTCGCGCTGCGTCCAGTGGTGGGACAGGTCCACCCAGTGGCCCCAGTTGAACCAGAGCGCGAACGCCGCGGCCAGGCCCCAGAAGGTGCTGAACAGCAACACGCGCGAGCGCTGCAGCGCGGCCACCGCCGCCAGCACGCCGGCCACGCCGAACGCGAAGCCCATGCCCACCTTCACGTTGATGGTGCCGGACAGGGCCTTGAACAGCGCGTCCGACGCGGGCGGCCCCTTGAAGCCGCGCACCGCCAGCGCCACGCCCACCAGCGCCAGGCCGAAGCCCACCGCTTGGAGCACCGTGCGCCCCGGCGCCTCCTCCGGCCGCGACGCCTGCCAGATGAGGAAGCCCGCGAGCGCCACCAGCGCCACGCCCCACAGACCCATCGCGGACACCTGCCCCTGCGTGGCCACCGTGGCCAGCGTGGCCCCGCCGGTGAGCAGCAGGCCCAGCGCCACCGCGCGCGCCGCGGCCGGGCGCTCCAGCTTCGCCTTGGAGGAGAACGCGTCGAAGGCCAGGTACACGCCGAAGGCCAGGAGCACCAGCGTCACCAGGTCGCCCATCCACAGCGGGCGCGAGGAGAAGAACGCGATGGGCTTGGTGACCAGGTCCTGCGGATAGGGCCGATCGTAGTTGTAGACGAACAGGTCGGTGAAGTCCTTGGGGTTCTCCGCCAGGTCCTTGCCCACCAGGATGAAGAGGATCAGGCCGAAGATGAGGCTGACGGCGTGCTCGGAGATGCCGTCCTTCCACAGCCGGTCCACGAACAGCGAAATGAGGATGGCCAGGCCCGGCAGCACCGGGAACACGTAGTGGTGGAACTTCGTCGCGCTGGAGGCCAGCAGGTAGAACGCGAACGCCACCCACAGCACGGCGATGAGCGCCAGGTGGTCCGCCTTGTCCCGCGAGCGCAGCTTGAGGCGCGACACGACCGCGAACGCGCCGGGCAGCAGCGCCACCCACGGGAAGATGGCGAAGCCGCCCTGTTCGATGAAGTAGGTGAACGACCCGCCCGGCGTGGTGGTGTGCACGCCCGCGGTGAGGCGGTTCAGGTGGTCGTGGATGAAGAAGCGGTACCAGAACAGCTTGCCCTCGTCGTCCACGCCGTCGAAGAGCACGAGCGTCAGGTACCAGGGCACCGCCACCGCCGCGAACACGAGGATGCCCGTGCCCAGCTTCATCCGGTACATCTGCGCCCACAGCACGGGCATGGCCCGCGTGCCCGCGCGCACCTGGGCGCGGACCTCGCCGCTGGTGAGCCAGCGCAGGTGCGCCTCCAGGCTCTCGCGGGTCCACGGGATGACGCCAGCGGCCGCGTACAGCACCAGGATGACCGCCGGCAGGCCCACGCCCAGCAGGCCCTTGGCCAGCGTGGCCAGGCCCGCGAAGACGTAGAACGCGTACCACCAGCCCGCGCGGTGCTTCGTGGTGTCATCCAACTGCCCGATGATGGCGCAGGCCATGGCGCACACGAAGGTGGTGACGAAGGGCGTGTCGGTGACGGTCTGCCGGGTGAGCAGGAAGTACAGCGGCATGGTGGCCAGCACGAAGCCCGTGGCCAGGCCCGCGCGCATGTTCACGGTGCGCGCCACCGCCAGCGACAGGAGCGCCACGGCGGTGATGCTCAGGAGCGCGAAGGGCATGCGCATGCCCCACTCCGTGTAGAGCCCCATGGCGCCGTCGCCCCGGAGCGCGCCGACGATGTTCATCCCCAGCGCCTGCATCCACATGGTGAGCGGCGGCTTGGAGAAGAACCACGCGTTCTCCCAGAAGGGATAGACGTAGTCGGCGCGCTGGATCATCTGCCGGCCCACTTCGCCGTAGTGCGTCTCCCAGGGGTCCCACAGGCCGACCGCGCCCAGGTAGGGCACGAAGAGCAGCGCCGCGAAGCCCGCGGTCGCCAGGACCACGCGCGCGCTGAAGGACAGGGCCAGCCACCGCCGCCCCCATGAAGACGTCAGGGTGTCATCACCGAGGATGGCCTGGGTGAAGGTGGAATCCCCCTGCGAGTTCTTTTCGACGTCGCTTGCCACGCGCGCGTGCTCCTTCGTCGTCCGGGACGGGCCACCGTGAACCCCATGGGGCCGGGGGGCTTATATCCCCGCCACCCCCGCCGGTCGACCGACCTGGAAGGGGGTGCGTCGTTCTCGCGCCAGCGCACGCGCTTCCGCGTGCACAGGGGCTGTGCAGGCGCCTGCACAGCCGCACGGGCAAGTCCGCGAAAGGCCGTGCTCCGGCCAGGGGCACGGGCCTTGTAAGGGCCCCCCATCACCAAGCCTGACCGCGTGGCCGGAACGCGAAGGGCCGCTCAACTTCGACGAGGAGCAGTGATGCTGGTTTCAGCGGTGACCCTGGGATGCGCCCTCCTGCTGGGGCAGGTGGAGGCGCCGGAAGCACCGGAGGCTCCGCAAGCTCCGGTCGGAACGCCAGTGGAAGCAGCGCCGGCCGCGACGCCGGAGCCTCCCGCGGAGCCGGAGCCGTGGGACTTCCAGATGGCCGTCCCGAACGCGTCGTCTCCCCAGCAGCCCTACGACGGGCAGGTGCGGTGCCTCGCCCTGCCGCCCACGCCCGACGTTCCTTCTGGAGCGTGGCGCGCCCGCTGCGACGACGTGAAGATGGAGTGCCTGGTGTCGCCCGCCTATGAGCTGGACTCGGAGGGCCACGAGAAGGACCAGCCCCTGCAGCGGGTGGACGGGTGCGTGCCGAACCTGATGCCCACGGAGACGGTGCGCCAGTACCGCCTGGTGCCCGCCATCGCGGAGGCGCCGCCGGGCTGGTACCGCGACGAGCGCGGGCGGGTGCTCCAGTACAACTTCGACCTGCACCGGCGCGTCTACGTGGGCGGGGCCTGGGCGCCGCGCTGGATGCGCGAGACGGACCGCCTGGAGGAACGCGTGCGGGTGGACTTCGGCGTGGACCTGGAGTGGCCGGGGGACTCGGACCGGCTGCACCGGATGACGCTGCTGGAGACGGAGCTGTACCTGGGGGACGCGCCCTCCTACGAGGCCACGCTCCTGCGCTACGACTTCCGCAGCCAGAATGACGCGCCGCTCTTCCGGGTGACGACCTTCTACGGCCACCCCCGGCGCTTCGACATCTACGCCAACCTGGGCTTCTGGATGGAGGTGCTCCACGGCGAACAGGTGCGCCGCGAGAACGTGCACGCGGACTTCCTCACCGTGGCCGCGACAGACGTGACGCTGGACCTGTGGCACTCGAGCGACCTCGTGTCCTACGTGCGCCTGCGGGCCGGTCCCGCCCTGGAGCGCGACCGGACGAACGGCTTCTTCACGCTCGTTCCCGCGGCGGCGCTGGAGGGGGACCTCACCCTGGACCGGGACGGCTTCCACCATGTGCGCTTCGGCGTCGAGGCGCAGAAGGTGCTGCTCGCACAAGCCGTGGAGGGCCGGCCCCTGCGTCCGGAGCGGCTGCGGCTGCGCGCGAGCTATGAGGTCATCGCCCTGGCCATCAACGACCAGCCCGTGAGCGTGACGCTGGATGGACGCGGGACGTGGCGCGACGACCTGGCGAACGCGCCAGCGGGCTGGGAGTGGTCCGCGCAGGCAGGCCTGCGCTTCTCGATGTGGGCCCCGGCCAGAAGGTCCGCGCCCACGTCCTCTCCTGGAAAGGGCTAGGTCCGGGATGGTGGCGCTCGCGCTGGCATTGCTCCTGGGCACCACGCCCGGCCTGTCCTGTCAGGGCCAGACGGCGGCCGGGGAGACGTTCCCCACCTGCTTCGACCCCGGCACCGGCTGGGTGCTGGGCACCGCGCTGCGCGTGCAGGACGACGCGGAGGCCCTCGCCGTGCGCACGGGGTTGCTCGTCCGCACGGTGCGCTCGAGCGACAGCAAGGCGGACTCGCTGTGGATCAACTCGCACCGGCTGCTCATGACGGAGGCGTGGAACGGCGAGCAGAAGGGGCTGACCTTCACCGCGTACGACGGCCTGCTGCGCAGGCACGTGGAGGAAGGCTCCCTGCTCGTCACCATCGGCCGGCCCCGGCACATCCCCTTCCCGTTCGACGTGGCCCTCGCCCTGCGCGCGGCGCACCTGGAGCGGCGCGTCTGGGAGGGCCCGGGCTGGACGCTGGAGACGGGCCGCGTGGGACTGCTGCTGGATCCGCTCCGCACGAACACGGAGTGGGGCTGGCTGGCCGTGGGCCCCGCCGCGAGCCATGCGCTGCGACATTCACCGGAGGGCACGCGCAACGAAGTGTCCCCCTTCACGTCCCTGCTGCTCGACGCGGGATGGGAGACGCGGGATGGCAGGTGGGCCCTGCGCGCGACGGGGCTCGCCGGCTGGAGCTTCGACTTCGACGGCGGCTCCCACTTCCGGGCGCGGGGAGAGGTCGCGCTGGAGCACGTGCTCCTCGCGGTCAACGACGCGCCGGTGTTCGCGCGGCTCACGGCCACGGGCGTGCGGAACGACGCGGGCCTCTTCCGGCGCGACGAGGGGATGCTGGGCGCGGGGCTCGCGGTGCGCCCGTTCGGCGAGCGCTGAACCCCTCTCAAGTCACCGCTTCTGGGGAGCCGGCCCCGGCGCCTCGACCGCCGCCTTCAAGGCACCCTCGGCCGCGCGCAGGCGTGCATCCCGAGGGTCCACGCGGCGGGCCTCTTCCAGGCGCAGCAGGGCCTCTGCCGTATCCCCCTGCGCCAGGGCACAGCGCACGCCTGCCTCCAGCGCGCCCGTGTCGGAAGGGCCGTACACCCGGGCCTCCGCCGCCGAGTGACAGCCCGCCTCCACCTGCCCGGATTCGAAGTACGCGCGGGCCAACTCCACGCGCGTGTCCACCTGGGTCGGAGCCAGCCGCACCGCCGACGCCAGGGGCTCCACTGCATCCGCTGGCAGCCCCCACCGCCGCAGCGCATGCCCCAGTTCCCGCAGCGGCCCCGCCACGCCCGGCACCAGCAACGCCCGGGCCCTGGCAACCCGCAGGCTCGCGGGTTCCTCGAAGCGCACGTCCGCCGTCATCCGCTCCGCCACCCGCGCGTATGCCGGATAGGCCTGTGGCCAGGTGAAGACGAGCCGGTACACCCACTCTCCACGGGGCACGAACCACGCCACCAGGTGCGTCCGTCCCCCCACCCCATCCAGCTCCGCGCGGATCCGCTGCGCGCGCCGGCCTCCCAGCGACGCGGGCTCGACCACGCCCGCGGACACCGTGTGCCCCTCCGG
>NZ_RAWQ01000200.1:0-19919 GCF_003668965.1 Corallococcus sp. AB030 | reverse complement strand
GTCGTCCGGTGAAGGACCTCCCGGGATGGGCGCCACGACAGCCGGGGATGCCAGGGAAGCCGACTCCTCCTTCAGGCGCTCCAGCGTGGTGCGCGCGGCTGCCTGCTCGGCCTCCTTCTTGTTCCGGCCGCTGGCTCGGGCGTACACGGCCTCCCCAATGCACACCTCCACCTCGAACACCTTGGAGTGCTCCGGGCCCGTTTCCGCCACCACGCGGTAGCGCGGCGACAGCTTGAGCTTCTCGTGGGCCAGCTCCTGGAGGAGCGTCTTGTAGTCCAGGCGGCCCGCGCCGGAGGCCACCTCCTCCACCAGCTCCCCGAAGATGCGGTCCACCAGGGACAGCGCCGGCTCCAGGCCGCCGCTCAGGTACACCGCGCCCAGCACCGCCTCCATCGCGTCCGCGAGCAGCGAGTTCTTGTCGCGGCCTCCGGACTGGGACTCGCCTCGGCCCAGCAGGAGCAGCTCGCCCAGGCGCAGGCTCCGGGCCACGCGGGCCAGGCCCTCCTCGTGGACGATGCGGGCGCGCATCTTGGTGAGCTCGCCTTCGGGGACGCCGGGGCAGCGGTCCATCAGCCGGTGGCTCACGGCCAGGTCCACCACGGCGTCGCCCAGGAACTCCAGGCGCTGGTTGTCCTTGAGGTTCTGGTCCCGGTTCTCGTTGACGTACGTCTTGTGCGTCAGCGCTTCCAGGGCCAGGTCGCGCTTGGAGAACTGCACGCCCAGGCGCGTCTCCAGGGTCTGCACCCGCTCCACCAGGGTCATCTTCTCCACGCGGCTCACTCCTGGGGGGCGTCCGGGCCCACGAGTCGCACGGCCTCGGGAGCGACCTTCAACAGCTCGGCCACCAGCTGCACGACGCCGGGGAACTCATCCAGTTCGAAGCGGCCCGCCCACACCTTGCCCTGGGTGCCCGCCAGGAGGCCCCGGAAGGTGCGCCCGGCGATGCGCGCGGCCGCGAAGCGGTAGGCCTTGCCCTCCACCTGCAGCTGCGCCAGCAACTCCAGGCTGCTGCGCGGCGGCACCAGCGACTGCGGGCCGAACTTCTCTACAATCTCCACGAAGCGCACCGGCTCCGCGCCCGACGCCGCCTGCGGAGCGCGCGCCACGGGCTCGCCGAGCAGCGCGGACAGGTAGCCCGTCAGCGCGGCCTTCTCGCGGAACTCGGACAGCTCGATGACGTGCCCGGCGGCGGTGACCAGCTCCTCGAGCCCGCGGATGGCCTGCGCGATGCGGAAGTTGCCCTGCCGGTCCGCCACCAGCTTCACCGCGAGCTGGCCCTCCCGCACGTCCGTGGACAGCACCAGCGACTGCGGATCCACGTCCGCCGGCAGGCCCAACAGCTGCAGCTCCTCCGAGCGGCGCTGCAGGTGGAAGACGTGGTCGCTGAAGGTGTCCAGCAGGAGCGCCTGCATCTCCTCCGCCGCGTCGATGGCGGACAGGAGGATGGGCGTCATGCCCACCACGGCTGGCGGCGCGATGGGGATGAGCCGGTCCCCCATCACCTGGAAGGTGATCTCGGTGATGAAGTCCTTGGTGATGGGATTCACCAGGGACGCGGCTTCCAGGTCCAGCACCACTTCGACGCCGGACGGCTCCTCACGAACCTGGAGCCCCAGCTCTCGCAGCCGAGCGGTATCCATCAGGCGCCTTTGAAGGTCTCGCGGGCGATGATGGTCCGCTGGATCTCGCTCGTGCCCTCGCCAATCTCACAGAGCTTGGCGTCGCGCAGGTAGCGCTCCACGGGGAACTCGCGCGTGTAGCCGTAGCCGCCGTGGATCTGCACGGCCTTGTTGCACCCGCGCATGGCCGCCTCGGAAGCGAACAGCTTCGCCATGGAGGCCTCCTCCGAGTACGGCTGACCCGCGTCCGCGAGCCGCGCCGCGCGGTGCACCAGCAGCCGCGCCGCCTCCAGCTCCGTCTTCATGTCCGCCATCATCCAGCGCAGTCCCTGGAACTCGCCAATGGGCTGGCCGAACGCGGTGCGGTCCTTGGAGTACGCCACCGACTCCTCCAGCGCCCCGCGCAGGAGGCCCACCGACAGCGCGCCGATGGTGATGCGGCCCTTGTCGAGGATCTTGAGCGTGTCGATGAAGCCGCGGTCGACCTCGCCCACGATGGCGTCGTCACCGACCTCCACGTTCTCCATGATGAGCTCGGCCGTGTCCGACGAGCGCATGCCCAGCTTCCCGTGGATGGAGCGCTGGCTGAAGCCGGGGATGCCCTTCTCCAGCACGAAGGCGGTGATGCCCTTCTGGCGCTTCTCCGGCGACGTGAGCGCCAGCACCACGAACACGTCACCCACCGTGCCCTGGGTGATGAACATCTTCGCGCCGTTGAGCACCCACTTGTTGCCCTTGCGCACGGCGGTGGTGCGCATGCCGGACGCGTCCGAACCGGATCCCGGCTCGGTGAGGCCCCACGCGCCCAGCCACTCACCGGAGGCGAGCTTGGGCAGGTAGCGCTGGTGCTGCGCCTTGTTGCCGAACACGCGCACGTGGCTGGTGCCCAGGCCGTTGTGGCTGGCCACCGTGAGCGCGAGCGAGCCGTCGTAGCGGGCGATCTCCTCCACGGCCACCGCCACGGCGAGCGAGTCCATGGCCGCTCCGCCGTACTCGTCGGAGACGAGCATGCCCAGCACGCCCAGCTGCCCCAGCTCCTTCACCACCTCCATGGGGAACTTCTCGTCCTTGTCCCACTCGCGCGCATACGGCTTCACGCGGCGTTCGCAGAATTCACGGAGGGAGGCCTGCAGGGCGCGGTGGCTTTCAGGAAGTTCGAAGTCCATGGTCGGGTGCGGAATCTAGAGCGTGAATGCGGGTGGGGGAACTTCAGACGGGGTGGACGCCGTGCTTCTTCTCCGCACGGGGCTGGAACCGGTCCGCATAAAGCGAATAACGCTGCATCAATTCCCCGCGCAGGGAGTCGCCGGGGACCACGGCGTCGATGATGAGCTCGCTGGCCAGCTTGAAGATGTCCACGTCCTGCTTGTACTCGTCGCGGAGCTTCTGGACGAAGGCTGGCCGCTCGGCCTCCGGCAGTTCCTGGATCTTGTTGAAATAGACGGCGTTCACCGCCGCCTCCGGGCCCATCACGGCGATCATCGCCTGGGGCAGCGCCAGCGTGGCCTCCGGGGCGAACCCGGGGCCGCTCATGGCGTAGAGGCCGGCGCCGTACGCCTTGCGCACCACCACGCAGATGCGCGGCACACTGGCCTCCGACACCGCGGAGATCATCTTCGCGCCCGCGCGGATGATGCCCGCGCGCTCCACCTTGGTGCCGATCATGAAGCCCGGCACGTCCGCCAGGTACAGCAGCGGGATGTTGAACGCGTCACACAGCCAGATGAACCGGGCCGCCTTGTCCGCGCTGTCCACGAACAGCACGCCGCCCTTGTACTTGGGCTGGTTCGCGACGATGCCCACCGGACGGCCGCCAATGCGCGCCAGGCCGGTGATGAGTTCCTGCGCGAAGAGCTTCTTCACGTCGAACCAGCTGCCCTCGTCGATGAGTTCCGCGATGAGGGCGTGCATGTCGAACGGCTTGTTCTGATCCGGCGGGATGATCTCATCCACGCGCTTGCCGCTGTGCTTGGGCGCCTTCAGTTCGACCGTCGGCGGGGCCTTGGAGAAGTTCTCCGGGAAGAAGGCCAGGTACTGCTTCGCGGCGGCGATGGCGTCCTGTTCGGTCTTCACCAGCACGTCGCCCACGCCGGACACGGAGCAGTGCATCTTCGCGCCGCCCATCTCCTCCAGGGTGACCTTCTCGCCGATGACCATCTCCGCCATGCGGGGGCTGCCCAGGTACATGGAGGCGTTGCCCTCCACCATGATGACCAGGTCGCAGAACGCGGGGATGTACGCGCCGCCCGCGGCGGAAGGGCCGAAGAGCAGACAGATTTGAGGGACGAAGCCCGACAGGTGGACCTCGTTGTAGAAGATGCGGCCCGCGCCACGTCGGCCGGGGAACATCTCCACCTGGTCCGTGATGCGCGCGCCCGCGCTGTCCACCAGATAGAGCAGCGGGCAGCGCAGCGCCTTCGCCGTCTCCTGGATGCGGAGGATCTTCTCCACCGTGCGCGCGCCCCAGCTGCCCGCCTTCACCGTGGAGTCGTTGGCCATGATGGCCACCGCGCGCCCGTCGATGCGCCCGACGCCGGTGATGACGCCGTCGGAGGGCAGCTCCGGGTCCAGGTTGTTGGCGAGCTTGCCGTCCTCCACGAAGGAGTCCGCGTCCACGAGCAGCTGGATGCGCTCGCGCGCGAAGAGCTTGCCCGCCTCCGCGTTCTTCGCGTGGTACTTGGGCGCGCCGCCCTTCTCCACCTGGGAGACCTTCTCGAGCAGTTTCTGATCTGAGGACATGGCCGTCGTCCCATACCAAGAAACCCCTGGCCTGGCTGCCTTCTTGCCATGCCGGCCACCAGCCGTGCCGTCCAACGGACGACGCATGAGGCCACGGAGGAGCGCTTCGGGGGGTGTCGCTTGGGGCCTCCCTGCCTACCTTCATGCTGCACGGGGGGTGTGCACCCAGGCGGGCCACACTCGCCCCGTGAACCGCATCCGGCCCAGGAGGGACCCATGTTCAGAGCGAAGAAGGCGACGTGGCAGGCGAAGGCTTTTGCCAAGAGCAAGCTGTACCGCCAGTTCCTTGCGCACCAGCTGCTGGATCAGCTGCCCGACTACGCGGACAAGGCCGGCAAGGTGGCCCGGAAGTCCTGGGACAACTTCGACCCGGACGACGCGCTGCGCTATGTGGGATTGACGACGTACAAGCCGGCGCGCGCGGGCATGGGCGGCCTGGGGGCGTTCCTGCTGGGCGCCGCCGCGGGCAGCATCGTGGCCCTGCTGATGGCCCCGAGCCGCGGCACGGAGCTGCGCACCACCGTCAAGGACAAGGCGATGGGCTACATCAACAAGCAGGGCGTGAACATCGGCGGCGAGAAGACCGCCAGCGCCTGAAGCTGAGTTGAGGGAAGCAACCAGGGGCAGCATGTCCGCGGGCAACCGCGGGCTTGCCGCCCCTGTCGCTTTCGGAGGACTCAGCGGCCTTTATAGACAGGAGGACGCTTCTCCGCGAAGGCGCGGAGCCCTTCCAGCCGGTCCTCCGTCTTGAGCACCTCCTCGTACTTCTTGAGCTCCAGCGCCAGCGCGTCGTCCAGCTCCAGGCCGGTGCCCTCGTCGATGGCGTGCTTGGCGGTGGCCACGGCCACGGGGGCGTTCTCCACCACGGCCTCCGCGAGCTGGAAGGCGACCTCCAGCAGGTGCCCTTCCGGGGCCAGCCGGTTCACCAGGCCGATGGTGAAGGCCTCCGCCGCGTTCACGCGCCGGGCGGTGAGGATGAGGTCCTTGGCGCGCCCGGGGCCGATGAGCCGGGACAGCCGCTGGGTGCCACCGCCGCCGGGGATGATGCCCAGCTTCACTTCCGTGAGGCCCATCTCCGTGGCGGGCGAGGCGACGCGCAGGTCGCACGCCAGGGCCAGCTCCGTGCCGCCGCCGAAGGCCGCGCCGTTGATGGCGGCGATGAAGACGCAGTCGCTCTTTTCAATCGAGCGCAGGGTGACGCGCAGGCCGTTGAGGAAGGCGCGCACCTCGTCTTCCGACATGGTGGTGCGTTCCTTGAGGTCCGCGCCCGCGCAGAAGGCCTTGTCGCCCGCGCCGGTGAGGATGACGGCGCGCACGGCGCGGCCGGAGGACACGCGGGACACGAGCGCGTCCAGCTCCTGGTGCATCGCGCGGCTGATGGCGTTGCGGCGGCTCTCCCCGTCGATGGTCCAGATCTCGATGGCCCCTCGGGCCTCGACCTTGAACTCCGGCATCTTCGCTCCCCGTGACGGGCCGCGCTGGGCGACCCGCGTGAATGGCGCGCAGCCTGAAACCTGTTCCCCAGTCTGGCAAGCCGTAAACGGATAGGATCCTGCCCCATGTCTTCGCGCTCAACGACGAAACATCCGTGGCGGTGGCTGCCCGGCCTGGTCACCGTGTCCGCCCTGCTCGTGCTCGCCCTGCCGCTCGTGGCCCTGGCACGCGGCGGTGGAGGCGAGCACTACACGTCCGGCCGCGACCGCAACAACGGCGGCGGCGGGGGCGACGGCCTGCCCTTCTGGCTGATCTTCGACCTGATCCGGCTCATCTTCCTCTACCCGAAGGTGACCGTCCCGCTGCTGATCATCGGCGGCGGCGCGTACTGGCTCTACAAGCGCAACCTGCACCCGGACGCCACCACCCGGCGCGCGTTGGATCAGCGTGAAGCGGAGGTGCGCACGGAGGTGTCCGGCCGCGACGTGCAGGGTTGGGTGAACGCGCTGAAGCTCAAGGACCCGTCCTTCCAATTGGAGCCCACGCTGGAGAAGGTGCGCTGGCTCTTCATCGAGCTGCAGAAGTCGTGGTTCCGCCGGGACATGACGCCGGTGCGCCCCTTCCTGTCGGACGCGACGTGGCAGCGCTTCAACGTGCAGCTCGGGCTGATGCAGGCGCAGGGCGTGCGCGACGCGCTCGCGGACATGAAGGTGCTGGACGTGCAGCTCATCGGCCTGCACCAGACCCCGTGGTACGACAGCATCCACGTGCGCGTGCGCGCCAGCATCCGCGACACGGACGTGCCCGCGAACCAGACGGACGCGCAGGCCATGGCCGCCGCCAGCAAGGTGGCGCCGGAGACGTTCACGGAGGTGTGGACCTTCGTGCGCAAGCCCGGTGCGCAGACGCGCATCGGTGAGGACCTGTTCCAGGGCAAGTGCCCCAACTGCGGCGCGCCCTACAAGGGCGGCGCGTCCAACACCTGCGAGTTCTGCAACGCGGTGGTGAACTCCGGTAACTACGACTGGACGCTCTCTGAAATCACGCAGGGCGTGGAGCACGTGCGCCACCACAAGCAGGTGGACGGCCTGATGCAGGCGCGCGCGGACGACCCGGCGCTCAACCTGGAGATGCTGGAGGACCGCGCGTCGCTGCTGTTCTGGAAGTGGATCGACGCGCAGAGCCGCAACGAGACGCAGCGCCTGACCAAGGTCGCCAACGCGGACGCCCTCACGAAGCTCAACGCGGAGCTGGGCCAGCTGGCGAAGCAGGGCCGGCGGCGCGTCTTCCTGGAGTGCGCGGTGGGCGCGGTGGACGTGCGCGCGCTGGAGGTGCACCCGGAGTCCTTCGACGAGGCGCAGGTCGAAATCCGGTGGAGCGCTCGCATGGGCATTGGCCCCGCGAACGAGAAGCCGCCCAGCCTGCCCACGGTGCCGCAGCGCTGGGTCTTCACGCTGCTGCGCCGCCACGGCGCGAAGACGAACACGGACACCGGTATGTCCACGGACCGCTGCCCGCAGTGCAACGCGCCCACCACCAACAGCGCGGCCAACACCTGCGAGTTCTGCGGCACGGTGCTGGGCAACGGCGAGCGTGACTGGGTGCTCGCGTCCGCCCTGCCCTTCGAGTCCTGGAACGTCCACCACGCGCAGCGCACGTCCCGGAACGCGGCCCGCTACCAGGAGGCCCGCCGGTCCGAGCGCGGCACCGTGGCGCCCCCGCCCGTGGACGTCGGCGGACATGGCAATGGCGACGGCGTTGGCGACGGCGACCGGGTGGTGACGGATGTGAAGGAGCGCGAGCGGCTGCTCTACATGATGGCCGCCATCGCCGCCGCGGACGGCGAGGTCTCGAACGCCGAGCGCCGCCTGCTCAAGCTGTGCGCGGAGCGCTGGAGCGTGTCGTGGGCCAACGTGGAGATGGCCCTCAACGCCGGGCCGCAGCTCTTCGAGCGCCTGGTGCCGCGCGGCAGCCCGGAAGCGGAAGTCTTCCTGCGCCACATCGTGGAGATGGCCCTGGTGGACGGCCGCATCGACCGCAAGGAGCGGAAGATGCTGCAGATCGCCGCCCAGCACCTGGGCCTGGAGGAGAAGCTTCCGGCGCTGATCGGGGACCACTAGCAACGTGGTCCCCGGTGGGGAGGCTCAGGTCTGCGCGCGGCGGGTGGCCTTCTTGTCCCGCTCGCCGAGCGCGGCCTGGAGGTACTTGCCCGCGAGCTTCCGGCCGATGAGCTCCTGGGCGATCTCCCCGGCCTCCACCAGCTTGTCCAGGTCGATGCCGGTGTCCACGCCCATGCCGTGCATCATGAAGACGGCGTCCTCGGAGGCCAGGTTGCCCGCGGCGCCCGGCGCGTAGGGACAGCCGCCCAGCCCGCCGATGCTCGCGTCGAACGTGGTGACGCCCGCGGACAGGCCCACCAGCGCGTTGGCCAGCGCGGTGCCTCGCGTGTCGTGCAGGTGCAGCGCCAGCGTGTCCACCGGCATGTGCTGGAGCAGCGCCGTGAGGATCTCCTCCGTCTGCCGGGGCGTGCCCACGCCAATCGTGTCGCCCAGGCTCAGCTGGTAGATGCCCGCGTCCACCAGCTGGCGGCAGATGTCCACCACGCGCTCCACCGGGACGTGTCCCTCGTAGGGGCAGCCCCACACGGTGGACAGGTAGCCGCGCACGCGCATGCCGGCCTTGCGGGCGGCGGCCGTCACTTCCTTCGCGCCGGCCAGCGCCTCCGCGATGGTCTTGTTGATGTTCTTCTTGGAGTGGGCCTCCGACGCGGAGATGAACACCGCGGCCTCCTCCAGGCCCGCCGCCTGCGCGCGCTCCAGGCCCTTCAGGTTGGGCACCAGCGCGGAGAAGACGACTCCGGGGCGGCGGCCCACCTGCTTGAGCAACTCCTCCGCGTCCGCCAGCTGGGGGATCCACTTGGGCGACACGAACGACGTCACCTCGATGCGCTTCTCCCCCGCGGCGACCAGGGCGTTGATGAGCCGCGCCTTGTCTCGGGTGGGCAGCGTGCGGAGCTCGTTCTGCAGGCCGTCGCGGGGGCCGACCTCGTACACGTCGACCCGGCGGGGCAGTTGCCCCAGCAGGCCGACCCGCGTTCGCGATGTCTCTTTCGGATCCACTGGACGTGTCCGGGGCTCCGTCACCGGCGCCCGGCTCCCACGATGAGGTCGGTCGACTCGGGTGTCATCGGCGCGGAGTCCAGGCCGCCGTGCACCCACTGCACCGAAAAGCCCGTGCTTTCCAACAGCCCCTTCAGTTCCGCAAGAGGATAGTAACGAAGCGTGTACGCCGCCCGCAGCACGCGACCGTCAGGCAAGGTGAGCTGACGCTGCCCGACATCCCTTCCACGCGTCGCGTCGAAGCGGCTCTCCTCCTCCAGGAGACTCCCATCCGGTAACCGCTCGCGGAACGATGCGCCCGGACTTCCGGCCAGCCGCTCATAGGGAACCGTCTGGAACACCAACCGCCCGCCGGGCCGCAGCGCCCGAGCCACCTCGCGCAGCACCTGGACATGCTCCGCGTCGCTGAAGGCGAAGAGTGTCGAATACCAGGCGTAGGCGCCCCCCAGGGTCGCGTCCTGGAAGGGCAGCGCCCGCAGGTCGCCTCGCACCACGGGGAAGCCGGGGCGGCGCAGGCGAAGGGACAGCGGATCCAGCTCCAGGCCCACCACCCTGCCCGCGAGCGAGCCCTCCGTGTTGAGCCGCGCCGCGTGCCGGCCGTGGCCGCAGCCCAGGTCCACCACCGGGCCCTCCACGTCCGCGAACGCCCGGGACAGGTAGTCGACTTCCCGGGCCGTCACCGCCTCGGAGAGGTACGGCAGCGTGCTGCGCAGGTACAGCTCTCCGAAGAAGTCGCTCACGGCCGTGCGCGCTTCAGCGCTTGAGGGCGGGCAGCTTCTCGCGCAGGCGGCGCACGGCTTCGTCCAGCACGCCCTCCGTCTTGCAGAAGGCGAAGCGCGCGAAGCGCTGTCCCAGGTGCCGGTGCTCCGGGCCGTAGAAGACGCTGGGCGGGATGCCCGCGACGCCTACCTCCGTCACCAGGTGCCGGCAGAAGGCCACGTCGTCCGCGAAGCCGTACCCGGCGATGTCCGCGAGGATGAAGTAGCTGCCCTCCGGCGAGAAGGCCTGGAGCCCCGCCTCGCGCAGGCCCGTGAGCAGTCGCTCGCGCTTGGACGTGTAGAGCGCCGTCAGCTCCTGGAAGTAGCTGTCCGGCAGTCGCAGCGCCACGGCCATGGCGGCCTGGAACGGCGACGCGGTGGCGAAGGTGACGAACTGGTGCGCGCGCTGCACCGCGTCCCGCAGCGGCGGCGGCGCGATGATCCAGCCGACCTTCCACCCCGTCAGGCTGAAGGACTTTCCCGCGCTGCTCACCGTCACCGTGCGGTCCGCGAGCACCGGCACCGTGGCCGCGCGGATGTGCTTCGCGGGGGCGAAGACGATGTGCTCGTAGACCTCATCCGCCAGCACCTTCACGTCGTGCTCGGCGCAGAGGTTGCCCAGGAACTCCAGCTCCTCGCGCGTGAAGACCTTGCCCGTGGGGTTGTGCGGCGAGTTGAGGATGAGCAGCCGCGTCTTCGGACCGAAGGCTGCGCGCACCTCGTCCCGGTCGAACCACCACGTGGTGTGCTCCGCGTCCGGCGGGCGCAGCGGCACGAAGCGCGGCGTGGCGCCCACGAAGGCGATGTTGGCGTCGTACGAGTCGTAGAACGGCTCGAAGGCCACCACTTCATCGCCCGGATCCACCAGGCCCAGGATGACGTCGAGGATGGCCTCCGTCGCGCCGCTGGTGACGGTGACCATCGTGTCCGGATCCACGGCGTGGTTGTAGAAGCGCTGCGCGTGCTCGGCGATGGCGTTGCGCAGGTCCTTGGCGCCCATGCCGGGGGCGTACTGGTTGACGCCGCCCTGGATGGCCTTCCACGCCGCTTCCTTCACCGCGTCCGGCCCGTCGAAGTCCGGGAACCCCTGCCCCAGGTTCACGGCCTGGTGCTTCAGGGCCAGCGCGCTGAACTCGGAGAAGACGGTGGTGCCGAAGCGGGAGACGCGTTGCGCGAGCACGGGCCGGGGGGACATGGGTCAGGCCTCTGGAGGCCAGCGCACGTCCACCCCGAACCCCGGGGCGACCGGCTGGCGGTTCAGGGCCGGACGATAGCGTCCGCGGGCACGGAACGCGCGCCTTGTTCCACCGCGCGCTGCCGGGCGGAGCGGGACAGGGCCAGCGCCAGCCCCGTCACCACCATCACCAGGGGCACCGCGCAGATGAGGTCGATGGCGTAGTGGAACCGCCCCGCCAGCGTCGCGAAGATGAGCCCCATGCCCGGGAAGAGCATCACCCAGAAGAAGCGGCGGGCGAACCGGAACGCGTAGAAGAGCACCACCAGCATCACCCCGGTGTGCCCGGACGGGAAGCAGTCCCGGGTGTACACCGGCGTGCGCATCATGGACTCCAACAGCGGCGTGAGGATCCACCCCTGCGTCGCCGGCCCGTCGAACGCGCCGATGAGGAAGTACCGGGGCCCCACCGCGGGCACCAGCGAGTACGCCGCGTAGTTGAAGCCCAGGAGCAGGCCCAGACCCAGCAGGTACTCGTCGAACGCGGGCGTGGACCCCCTGCCCCGGGCGTACAGGTAGACGCCCAGGAGCAGCGGCCACATGAAGTGCCCGTAGTAGCAGAGCATCAGCACGTCGTTGAGCCAGGGCGGAATCACGTGCGCCAGCGCCACCGCGGTCTGGAAGCCGAACAGCTTCTGATCCACCGCGATGAGCTGGGCGTCCTTCACCACCGGGTTCATCCAGTCCACGATGGGCCCCAGCCACCCGTGGGCCAGCGCCGACACCGGCAGGAGCCAGAAGTCCGCCACGATGGCGATGAGCGGCTGGCGCGGGAAGCGCGCTTCCAGCATGCGCATGGCCGGCAGGCCCAGCGCGAAGAAGAGGAAGAGGAGCGCGTTGCGGCCGGAGTGCGGAGCCCAGCGGGCCGGACCCACGCACACCAGGGCGGCCACCGAGCAGGCCACCATGAGGACGAGGTCCACCTGCCGGAAGCGCACGAGCGCTTCGTCCGAGGACGTCACGAGGGGCCGCACGCGGCCTTCGCTGAATGACCAGATGCTCACGCCGATTTGCGCTCCCCCGGCGACTCGGCCGGCAGCTCGCCGGCCCCCCCGAGATTGAGGCTCCGCACCACCGCGCCCGACTCCGGCGCCACCGCGGACCGCCGCCCCTTCCACCGCTCCAACAGCGCCAGCATGGCCGGGAAGAACACCGTCGTTCCCAGGAAGGTGCTCACGACCCCTAGTAGGGCAATCTGTCCGATGCTGCGCAAGCCCTGGTGGTTCGCCACGAGGAGCGCTCCGTAGCCCGCCGCGTTGGACAGGGTGGCCACCACCGCCGCGAAGCCGGTGTTGCGCACCACCCGGCCCAGCGACCCGGGGCCCTCTTCCTCGTACCGGTGGAACAGGTGCACCGAGTTGTCCACCGCGATGGCCAACAGGTTGGGCAGCACCACCGCGTTGATGAAGTTGAGCTGGACGTCGAACAGGTACATCCCGCCCGCCAGGCACGTCATGCCCAGGAACAGCGGGCCCGCCACCAGCAGCGCGCGCTTGAAGCTGCGCAGGCTGGCGAGGATGACCAGGAACACCACCACCGCCGCGGACCAGAGGATGAACGGCCCGTCCATGCGCACCAGGGAGAAGATGCGCGCGGCGATGCGGTTGCTGTCCAGCACCGCCAGGTCGATGCCCTTCGCCTTCGCCCCGGCCACCACCTCATCCAGCTGACCCGCCCAGCGGTGCAGGTCCTGCGTGTCGTAGTTCGACACGGACGGGAACAGCAGGAGGAACATCCCCTTGCCGTCCAGCGCCTCGAAGCGGCGGCGAGCCTCCACCGGCAGCTGGTCCAGGCCGTAGGGCTTCGCGTCCACCATCTCCCGCAGGTCCTTCACGCGCGGGTCCTCCTGGGCGGACTTCGGCAGCCCGTCCAAGAGCGTCCGGATACGGCCCATCTCCGCCTCGTGGCCCGCCACGTCGGAGGGCACCAGGTCGCTCAACGACGCGGTGCGCAGGAACACGGAGTTGGCGCCGTTCTTCGCCTTCACCTGGGCGATGACGGCCTCCACCTCGCGGACCTGCTCCAGCGTATCCACCGCGAGGATGGCCGGGTTGAGCGGCGCGCCAATCTGCTCCGTGATGTGGTCGTCCAGCCGCGACGCCGGCGAGTCCCCCTTCAGGTTGCGCAGGTTGGTCTCGAAGCCCAACCGGGGCGCGATGCCCACCGAGTACGCCGCGAAGCCCACCACCGACAGCGCCACCGCGACGATGACGCCCGTGGGCCAGCGCCGCCACTCCTTCGCGGGAGCCGGAGCCGACTCCACGACCGGCGCGGAGGCCTGGGCGTTGGCTGCCGTATCGCGGCGGAACGGGCGGATGCGCTCCGCGATGGCGAGCAGCGACGGGCCCAGCGCGTACGCGGACAGCACCGCCATCAGCACGCCCACGCCCGCGAGCAGGCCGAACTGCTGGAAGGCATGGAACTGCGCCAGCACCAGCACGAAGAACGCCGCCGCGTTGGTGAAGGCGGACGTCAGCGCCCCGCTGAAGGTGCCGCGCACCGCCGCCGTGAGCGCCTCCTTCACGCCGAGCCGCTCGCGCTCCTCCCAGTAACGCATGGTCAGGTGGACGCCGTACTCGATGCCCAGGCCGATGAGGATGGCGACCAGGAAGCCCGTCACGATGTTGAGGTGACCGATGGCGCCCTGCGCGAACGCGAACGTCAGCACCAGCCCCACCATCACCGGCACACCCACCACCGCCAACGCGGAGATGCGCCGGGTGGCCAGCAGGATGAGGCCTACGGCGATGAGCGCGGACAGCATGCCCGCGTTGGACAGGTCGCCGCGCATCACCGCGTCCTCTTCGATGCGGTTCTGGAAGTTGCCCGTCGCCTCCAGCGTCACGCCCGGGTACTTCTCCGCCGCGAGCGTGCGGCCCGTGTCGAACACCGTGGCCACGAAGTTGCGCGCGAACTCCAGGTCCCCCGCCGTCCCTGACGGCTTGATCATCAGGTAGACCTCGGTGCCCTCCTTGTTCGCCAGCGTCTCCGGCAGCGCCGTGTCCGGGGTGTGCTTCTTCGCGATCTCCTCGAAGGTGGGCGGCGCCTCCTCCGTGCCCAGGTCCACGAAGAGGGGGCTGGCGCGCTCCCGCTCGTAGCGGACGCGGGCCTCCAGGTCCTGACGCAGGGAGGCGACCTCCGCCGTGGGCAGGAGAAGCAGGCCGTGGCGGCGGAAGAAGGCCACGTCATAGTGGTGCTCGACGTAGCGGACCGTCGGCAGGGCCTCCAGGCGCCGCTGGAACTCCGTGGCGTAGGCCTTCAGGGCCTCCGGGGCCACCCCCTTGGCCATGATGACCAGGTAGCCGTCTCCGCCCGCCTTCTCTGACACGCGTGTCAGATCCCGGACCTCTGGGGCTCCCTCCGGGAGCAGCTCCACGAAGGAACCCCGGAACTCCAGACGAGAGGCGAAGAAGCCCGCGGCGACCGTCACCAGGGCGACAGCGAGCAGCACCTGCCAGGGGCGCGACATCGCTGCCTGGATGAAGCCCTCGAACCACCGCTGCCGTCGTGCTTGAGACACCGTCTGCTCCTCTGATGCTGGCCGGCATAGCAATAACCCAGCCATGATCCAGGCCCCCGGAACAGATGGCCCCTCTCAACCCATTCCCCGTGTGAACCCATGTGTGCCCTGGGTGCAGAAGCATCCACTGGCGAACGAAGGTCCGGGGGCGCGGCGTGCCACCAATGCGGCATGACTGTCAAGGCGCGCCCTGACACTGATGCCCCACACCCGGTGCAATGGGACCGTCCCCGCCTTGACAGTGCGGTTTTCCCTCTTTATTGACCCCCTCGCGTCGTACCCCCTGGGTGTTCACGCGGCCGGGCAATCCGATCCTGGAACGCGCCCTGCACATGGAAAGCGGCTCGGATCACACCCTCCGACGCGTAAGAAAGACCACCATGAGCGACGTGTTCGACAAGTGCCGTACCTGGAAGGACTACCGCATCGCCAAGGCCACGGGGCTGTATCCGTACTTCCGGGCCATCGAGGCGTCGCACGGTTCCACGGAGGTGGAGATCGAGGGGCGGCGGGTCATCATGGTGGGTTCGAACAACTACCTGGGCCTGGCGGCGGATCCGCGCGTGAAGGAAGCGGCCATCAAGGCGACGGAGAAGTTCGGCACCACGTGCTCCGGTTCGCGCCTGCTCAACGGCACGCTGGCGCTGCACGAGGAGCTGGAGGCGCGTCTGGCCAAGTTCCTCAACCGTGAGGCGGCCATCGTCATCTCCACCGGGTTCCAGACGAACCTGGCGCTGGCGTCCATCCTGGGCCGGCACGACATCGTGTTCAGCGACCGCGCGAACCACGCGTCGCTGGTGGACGGCGTGCGCCTGTCGTTCGCGACCGAGCGCAAGTTCCGCCACAACGACATGGATCACCTGGAGCAGCTGCTCGCCGCGGCGGAGCCGGGCGCCGGGAAGATCATCGTCACGGACGGCGTGTTCTCCATGGAGGGCGATGTCTGCAACCTGCCCCGCATCGTGGAGCTGTCCAAGCAGTACAACGCCCGCGTGATGACGGATGACGCCCACGCCATGGGCGTGCTGGGCGAGCTGGGCCGGGGCACGTCGGAGTACTTCGGCCTGGAGAAGGACGTGGACCTGGTGATGGGCACGTTCTCCAAGAGCTTCGCGTCGCTGGGCGGCGTGCTCGCGGGCCCCTTCGAGGTCATCAACTACATCCGCCACAAGGCGCGCTCGGTCATCTTCTCCGCGTCCATGACGCCCGCGTCCATCGCGGCGGCGCTCAAGTCCACGGAGATCATCGAGGCGGAGCCGCAGCGCCGCGAGCGCCTGCTGGACATCGCGGAGAAGATGCACAACGGCTTCCGCGCCATGGGCTTCGACACGGGCGTGTCGGTGACGCCGGTGGTGCCCGTGCACATTGGCGACCAGGTGAAGTGCTTCCGCTTCTGGCGCGCGCTGCACGAGGCGGGCGTGTTCGCGAACCCCGTGATTCCGCCGGCGGTGGAGGCGGGCCACGCGCTCATCCGCACCAGCTACATGGCCACGCACACGGACGCGCAGCTGGATCAGGTGCTGGACACCTTCGAGAAGATCGGCCGCAAGCTCAACGTCATCCCGGAGACGCGCCCCACGGTGTACGAGCCGGTGAAGATCGCCCGGCCGGGCAGCGCGGTGCGCAGCAACAAGGCGAGCGAGACGTGGGCGGCGGGCAGCGCGGGCCTGCTCGCGGACAAGGGCTTCTCCCTGGAGCAGCTGTCGCGGATGTCGTCGCGGGAGATGGCCGGGAAGTTCTTCGACGCGGTGGAGCAGCTCACCTGGCGCGCGGCGAACCTGCAGCCGGAGGACCTGCGGCGGCTGGGCGGCGCGCCCAAGAAGCTGTGGGAGAAGCGCAGCGAGCTGGGTGGCGTGCTCCTGGAGAAGGGCGCCCAGCTGTTCATGCGCAACGGCAGCGACAGTTCCGACGGCGGCAACCAGGCCGAAAGGAACTGAGCCCCACTCATGGCCCACCCCGCCCAGCACGAAGACGCCTCCGCCTCCCCTACTCCCATGACCACCGACGTGCAGGTGACCCCAGTGCGCGGCGCGGCGGACCGGACGGCGTTCATCCGGCTGCCGTACTCGCTCTACCGTGACGACCCGAACTGGGTGCCGCCGCTGGAGATGGAGCGCCGCGACTTCCTGGACCCGAAGAAGAACCCCTTCTTCGACTACGCGGAGGTGGAGCTGTTCCTCGCGCGCCGCGGGCAGGACGTGGTGGGCCGGGTGGCCGCCATCAAGAACCCGCGCCACATGGAGTTCCACGGCACGAAGGAGGGCTTCTTCGGCCTCTTCGAGTGCGTGAACGACGCGGGCGTGGCCCGGGGCCTCCTGGACGCGGCCAGCGCGTGGCTGAAGGCGCGCGGCATCGACTCCGTGCTGGGGCCGGCCAACTTCTCCTCCAACCAGGACTGGGGCCTGCTCGTGGAGGGCTACGAGAGCCCTCCCGCGCTGATGATGCCCTACAACCCGACGTACTACGCGGGGCTGCTGGAGACGTGCGGCTTCACCAAGGCGAAGGACCTGTTCGCCTTCGAGCTGTCCGCGTCCACGCCGCCGCCGGAGAAGGTGGCGCGCATCGCGGAGAAGATCCGCCAGCGCGAGGGCGTCACCGTGCGCGCGGTGAACCTGAAGGACTTCCCCGCCGAGGTCGCCCGCATCAAGCAGATCTACAACGCGGCCTGGGAGAAGAACTGGGGCTTCATCCCCTTCACGGACCGCGAGTTCGAGCACATGGCCAAGGAGATGAAGGCCATCGTGCGTCCGGAGCTGGTGCTGATCGCCGAGGTGAAGGGCGAGCCCGTCGCCTTCTCCATGACGCTGCCGGACGCCAACGAGGCGTTCAAGGCGGCCAACGGACGGCTCACGACGTTCGGCCTGCCCATTGGCCTGGTGAAGCTGGTGCTGGCGTCGCGCAAGCTCAAGCGGCTGCGCCTGCTCACGCTGGGCATCAAGGAGGGCTACCGGCGCCGCGGCCTGGACGCCATCCTCTACCTGGACACCCTGCGCAACGCGAAGGAGCTGGGGTACACGGGCGGCGAGATTTCGTGGACGCTGGAGGACAACCACCTGGTCAACCGCGCCATCGAGTCCATGGGCGGCCAGCGCTCCAAGACGTACCGCGTGTTCCAGCGGCCCGTCTGACGTCGCCCTGAAACACTTCCGCCCGGGCGCTTGAGGCACCCGGGCGGAAGGTCACTGCTTGAAGTCGTTTGGAAGCGCCCTGCCCTACTTCACCTGCGGCGCGGCGCCCGAACCCCCGGCGGCGGACTCCTTCACGGAGGCCGCGCTGGTGCCGGCGTTCTCCTTCTCCAGCTGGGCGCGCTTGGACTTGAGCGTCGTCAGCAGACCGTCAAAGCCCTTGGTGGAGAGGATCTTCTTGAACTGGCCGCTGTAGGTGTCCACCAGGGAGACCTCGTCGGTAATCACGTCGTAGATGCGCCAGTCGGCCTTGGGCGAGGCCTTGTAGAGGCGGTAGTTCACGGGCACCTGGTCCGTCTTCACGGTGAGCTCGGTGTCGACCGTGGCCTCGGTCCCCTGCACGCTCTCCTTGCCGTATTTCACGTCCGCCTTCGCCTGGCCGATGGCCTTCTGGGCGTACGAGGCGCGCAGCAGGCCCGTCATGGTTTCCGTGAAGTCCTTGCGCTGGGCGGCGGTGAGGCCCGCCCAGGCCTTCTCACCCAGGGCTCGCTTGGCGAGCTCCTCGAAGTCCACGAAGGACTCCACGACGGTCGCCAGGGACTGCACATTGGCGCCAGGGGCGTTGGCCGCCTTCTGCACGGCGGCGTTGCCGTTCTTCACCACGTTGAGCGGGCTCACGGGAGCGGCGGCGAGCAGCGTGGCGGCAAGCAGGGAAGCAATCATATCGATGAAGCTCCGGTTTGAAGTTCAGGTGTGACGACACCTGTGAGGACTGGCAGCCTGGAAGGGTTATTCATCCGTCGCGGGGACGGCACCGGTGACGCGGGCGAGTGACGCCAATCCGACGCGCACGTCGTGCCAGCTCTTGCCGCGCTCGGCGGAGGCCTGGGCCAGCGCGGTGAAGGCGTCCACCAGCTCACGCGTGTCTCCGGTCCCCAGGTCGAAGGCGGCGTAGGCGGCGGTGGCCCAGCGCTTCGCGTTCTTCTCCGCCTCCGTGAAGGACTTCGCGCGCGCGTAGGACGCGGCGAGCTGGCTCTGCACCTGGGTGACTTCCAGCTGGATGCCGGCCTTGAGCGTCAGCTCCTGCGCGTGCAGCTTGTCCAGCTCCGCGCGGGCCTGCGCCAGCTGCGCGTCCTTGATGGGGATGTCGAAGGTGCCCCGGATGACCAGGCCCAGGCCCGCGGTGCGGTCGTTGAACGGGTCATACGCGAACGGGCTGCGCTGGCGCGTGGCGCTGCTCGTCCAGCGCACGTCGTAGTAACCCGCGAGCCCCAGGTCCGGGTAGTAGCTGCGCTCGCGGATGATGACCTCCTGCTCGCGCGCGATGATGCCCGCGGCGATGGCCTTCAGCTCCGGGCGGCGCTCGTTGGCCTGCTTCAGCGAGGTCTCCAGGTCGGGCACGTTCACGTCGCCCTGGAGCGGCAGGTCCTCCTCCATCACCTCCACCTGCTCGTCCGGACCCGCGCTGGCGAGGAGCCGGATGGCGGTGAGCGCGAACTGCTCGCCCTGGACGGCGGTGGCGCGCTGAGACTCCACCAGATGGCGGAAGTACCCCAGCTTGTAGGTGTCCAGCTTCGTCACCTGATCCGAGTCCTCCTTGAGGAGCGCGTCGATCTTGTCGCCCGCGTCCTTGAGGCGCTTGGACACGTCCTCCAGCTGCTTCAGGCCGGCCCGGGCCAGCTGGTAGCCGTAGTACGCCTGCGCGGCCTGGAAGCCGGCCTCCGCGCGCACGCGCTCACGCAGCGCCGCGCCCACCTTGGGGCCCTGCTCGCCCGCCTTCTCCAGCGCGGAGAGCTTGCCGAACGTGTACAGCGGCAGCACCGCGTTGCCGGTGGAGAACACCGTCACGCCCACCTTGCCGAAGTTCCAGTCGCCTTCCAGCGACGCCTCCGTGGTGGGCGGGCCGCCCAGGCCGTTGTTGCGCGCCTCGGGGACGGGGCCGCCCGCGCCCAGGGTGATCTCGAACCGGGGGAACCAGGCCCAGCGGGCCTGATCATAGAGCGCCTGGAACTTGCGCAGCTCCGCGCTGGCCTCCGCCACGCGCGCGTCCTGCGTGCGCGCCCGCGCCACCAGCTGGGCCAGGGTGATGGGCCCCTTCAAGGGCTTCGTGGCCTGGGAGGTGCCCGGGGCCTGGGTCTGGGCCTCCTCCGGGGCGCCCCTGGGAGCGCCAGGAGTGAGGTCACCCCGAGCGCCGTCTCCCGAGCCGGGGGCGATGGGTGACGTGCCCAGGTCCTGCGCGCCCGGCGTGGCGGAGGCCGGCTTGGGCGTGCCGGCGGTGGCACCCTGGGCGGCGGCGTTGCCCGGCTCGGCGGCCGGACCGGGGTTCACGGCGGTGGGGCTCGGCAGCGGCGCGCGCGTGCCAGGCGTGGGG